>NZ_LXJP01000006.1:0-170231 GCF_001728855.1 Pseudomonas sp. AP19
ATGTGGGCAACTCAAGTTTGACGGTTTTGCACAAAAACGATTATTGGCGTGGGCGGAACGCCCCGGCTTAGCACAAAGGCATTCAGCCCCAACGAACGCTGGGTTTCACTTCACAGATGGCACATAGTCGCAGCGGTAAACCATGGCGGAGGAGGGAGACGTCTTGGGCGGGATCAGGTTGTAATCAGGTTATTAGCGTCCGGGTGGATCACCTTGGATAGCTCCAAATCAACACGGTCGCATAATCTATAAGGGGCCATCCGCGGGATGTTCACGCAGTGAAACGCCCCAGTGAAGCGACAGCGGAACGGTTGTAGATTATCGCCCTTGGCTCTGGCTCCTGCTGGAAAGCGTGAGCTTTCGTCTGGAGTCCGCATTCATGGGCGCCTACCTTGAAAATCAACGCGGTCGCATAATAGATAGAGGATCGAGCGAAGCCCGAAACCCTGCCTATTGTCGCTTGAACGTAAAGCGAAGCTTTGAACGTGGGACGCTGCAATGTCGCACATTGCTATCTGATACCACTGACGTAGGTGAGGGCTCATTGATGAACGAAGTGAAGAGCCCTAGAAAGAAGGTGTTGCTAATCTCAAGCTGGCTTGAGAGAGATAGAATTGAAAGCTACCGCTTTCCGTAGGATTGAAATCGAGGATGGGCATAATCTGATGCTCGGCATCAATGTGCTAAACCTTGAACGGACGTTCAAAGCAGAATACTCGTTTTGGGCTGATGGATGGATTAATAAATCCATCAGCAAACCACCCTAGATAGATCAGCTGAAGGCTTACGCCTTGTTTCGTGCTAACACTGAGACGTTGCCGTCTCTATATAGTCCCGGAATATCTTTTTTGTCCGTGTTACCTTCCAAGGCTGTCGCCTTTATAGTCCCGGAATATCTCTGAGATTCGAATGCAGCGGTATTGTGGGTTCGAATGTCCGTAAGGGCTTTCGACCTTAATAGGGTTCCCTTGCTAACTACAGGGATCTTGCAGGCTCATGCGGCGATGGCCTGCCCCTGCTCGTAGTACGCCGTGATGAAGTCCACTTCGGTCTGTAAGGCGTCGTACAGGGTGGGGTTCCGATCAAGGTGCATCTGCATCCCAGTCAGGGCGAACCTTGCACACTGAGCGATCAGGGACACTTGAGTTTTCCCGAGTGGTTCGCCTTTGGAGTTCCTGAATGTAGCGCGTACAGACTCCGTACTGATCACATCCATCTTGACCGCTGTGAAGATGTGAGCAGGGTTCACGTTGAGCTTGCCCTTGTTGGCACCGGCAACGGTATAGCAAGCTCCCATGACGTAATCTTCAACCCAGTTTTGATGGGGGCTACCATTGCTCGACTCTTCCTGTACGTCTGCCAACATGACGTGCTTGGCGATGTCGTTGATGGTGATCTTCTTAGGGCGGGTGACGCGCTTCACCGGAAGAGCCACTACATCACTTCCTGACAGTTCCTGGGCTTTGATATGAGCGTCGTTGGTGGCAACCTTGAGTCGCAGGGCGTCTTGCGTATGCTCTAGGCTCAATGGCGTTTGTACAGGCTTCTGTGTTGTTGTCAGTTGCTCGTACTTGTCTGCTGAAATTGTGAGCGGAGTAATTGTGTAAGTGCGAGCCACTTCAAGAAGTTCTCCGGTAGTAAGGTCTGCTTCGATTTTGATAGTTTGGTATGTAGCGTTCATGTGCGGGCCGTCCTGTTAGGCTGCGAGTTGGAGCGGAAAAGATTCAATGAGAAAGCTGGGGTGTGTGAACTGAGGGAGTCCGTACTTTGCCTCTGTACTTAGTAGCGCATAATCGAGGGTGTGATCCTCTTTCAAGAGACGGCTAACACGAATGTAAGCGGGGAGGTTTTTTCCGTTGCGGGTGATACGGACGCCATAACGTTGAGCGAAAATCAGAGCCAAGGGCAGTAGTTGTTCTTCGTATTCGTATCTGTCTTGGTTACGTTTGTTGCTCGCGTTGGCTGCGGAGGATATTGCACGCAGGTTGCAAGGTCTGTTGTCTTCACCGTTATGATTTATGTGATCAATAACCCAGCCATCGCCCTTACTTAGCGAGCATCTAGAAAAGGCTTTGGCTACCATTCTGTGAACAAACTGGTTTCCACGTTTGCCATCATCGCCTGTAAGAGTTACGCGATAGTACTGCTGTGTGGGATTGAAGTTTTGTTGGACGATTTCACTGGTGTACATATCTCGGATACGACCAGATGTTGAAGCTTCGTATCTGGTGAAGTCTGGAATGGTTCTCCAGCGTTCATTCCCAGTAATGCACTTTATATGCTCAAGTGTGAAGTAAAGGTCAGAGGGGTGGAGAGAGTTGCTGTCAGTTGCCGGATTGTTAAAGCGTTGCATTATTTGCTTCCTTCTATGCGGTTTAGAAGGCAATACGAGGACGTGCCACGGGCTTTGTGTGATGTGGGAAAGGTCGAGGGGTATTGCCAATAGGATAGTCACGGGGCGTGACTTTAGTTGATGTGCGATTGGTTCCGGGGAGTGCTGCTAGTTGTAATTGTCAAGATAGGCGTGCTTATCCCGCTTCCTATCTTTGCGTTGCTTGTCGCTGCGTCGCTGCTTTCTATTCGCGCTAAAACTAATATGGCTATCATCATAGGGCCCTGTGTCCGCCAAAGCGGATACAGGGGTTTCATAGTCAGTAGTTTCGAGTGGAGTGGTTTCTATCGCTGTCGTGGTTTCGGTGGGGGCAGCTTTCATTTTTAGTTTTAATATTGGCTTGGCCTTACGTTCCGTCATCTGTTGAGTTAATTCCTTTTGTTGTGGGTTATTCGTTATGTAGTTGCAGGTTGTCGTGTTGGAGTTGGTCGAGTTCTTCTTGTTCTTGCTTGCATTCGCTCATGGTCTTCCTGGCTGTGCAAGTTAAGAGGATCAGGTAGCGATTGGAGGTTGCTTGCTGTCGAGCGATGCCTAGGTATTCTTCGCGGAGGTCAAGTGTGCGTTTGTCAACATACACTTTTTGCTCAAGCATCCTCCGGTCCGTGTAGCTTGTGGATTCGTTTAGAGTCTTGGCGTCACCGTTGAATATCAGTGAAGTATTGAAAAGGGTGAATCCGAAGGTTAAGGCGATTAAGAAAAAGATGGTTCCGAGCCAACCCATGCCGATCTTCATGTCAGCCATACGGTTGTCTCCTTTGGGGTAGGAAGGGACTATGATAAGTCCCTATACTTACTTGCGGACTTCAGATTGCATTGTGCGTGCGTTCATAATGATTTCGCTCAAAGCGCGGTTAATCTGCTCTGGGAGCTTTTCATCACGTTTGTCTAAGACTTGTTGTAGTTCTGTCATCGCTTTTGCACGATCTTCTTCTGAAGCTCCGTGAAGTTCGATATTGATATTGTCGCCTTCAATATTTACTACCGGTGCAATGTTGTTTGTAACTGGCTCGTTCCAAGAGCCTGATGCTCCAGCCCCACCCCACGAACCCGTAGCCCCTCGCTCCGCTGCTGCTTGTTGGCGTTCAAGTGATCCAAAGCGTTCCGTAAGTGCATCTACGTTGAATTCAAACTGTGGTAAGAAGCCTGGCATGGTTGATTGGTCCATTCCAAGAGTGTCGTCCCAGATATCCCCAGTGCTACTGGCATTGGCATTTTTCCAGCGGGCACGGTTCTCGTCGGCAGCAAGTTTTGCGTCTTTGCCAACGCCTAGCCAGTTCCAAAGTTTATTAATTGGATCGTTTGCTTGGGCGTCAAGAGTTTGCTGGGTGGTCCGTGGCTGAGCGTTCGTGTTGGGTAGAGTAATGATTCCGTCCGCACCACCAGCCGTACCCAATTGCTGGGCTCGTTCTTCGGGCGTTTTATCTGTGCCATCTGCATTCTTGCCGAGTATCTCGCGGATGCTGCCAGCCATCAATTTAGTCAATGCTGTATCTAGGTCACGCATCCCAGCTTTAACAGGTTGCATTGCTTCTGCAAGTTCTTGGTGAGCTTTGATGTTGCTGTTGACTGAGTCTATAAGTTCTGCTTGGCTGTTAAGGCGGTTCATGGCTAAGTAAGCTTGGCTATCATTCCTAGCCTGATTTGCTTGGATGGACTTTTGCTGTAGTTCAAGTGTTGGTTTGTTGTCTTCAACTAAGAGTTGTTGCCCTCGATCCAGGATGTCCCTTGTAAGTCCGCGCTTGGGTAGTGCCGCCATAAAAGCTGATTCCAGCTTCTTAGGGTTGGTTGCATCTTTGAACTTTGTCGCCTCGGCCCATGCTTTCATCAGATACGGCCGAAGTAAGGGATTTGCCTCGGTCATGGTGTTAAGGTCTTCTGTATCTCCATAACCCTTGCCGCGAATTTGTTGCTGTTGGATGTTACTTCGCTTGATTTCTTCTGGGGTTAGCCCTGCAATACGGTATGCCTGCTGCTGAATTTCAAACTTCTTCAAAATTTCTTCAACGCTTGTGCCGCGTTGCTTCTCAGAGATGGCGAAAGTACGAAACATCTTTGCACTGTCTAAATCAACGAGCGTACCGTTTGCCATCGAGCTTTTTTCATATCCAGATCGAAACTTATCTACAGTTTGCTGATTGCCGCCACCGATTTGTTTGAATAAGTTTGTATATTGCTCTGCTTCGCTAGCGCCTTCTTGTCTAGCCTGGACTCGATCTCCGATCATGCCTACAGCGCGGGTTAGACCAGCGATAGCGGCGCCAATACCACCTAACGCTAGCAGACCACCCATTCCTCCAAAACCACCGGAGCGAGTGGGGGCGTCTCTGTTGGCTTGCCAAACCTGCTGGCGTTGCTGTGCCCACTGATAACGCTGGTCGCGTTGTGCTTCCCCTGTTGTTTTCCGAGCTTCTGCTCTCTTGAGTGATTCCATTTGAGCGGTGTGCTTGATTACTTGTCGATTTGCCGCGTCTGCCGCTCGGCTAATTTGCTCTTGGATACGCTGCGTCTTATTCATCGTCATCAGATGATTGTCATCGGCCTTACGGGCGACAGCACGAGCCTTAGCTACGATTGCTTCAAGCCGTGCTTGCTTGGTCAAGGATGCTGTTAAAGCGTCCTGAGATGCGAGCTGTTGCCTTGTAACTCCAGCAGCCTTCATCTGTGCTGCATGAGCTTTAGCAGCAACTACGGCGCCTTCCTGTTGGCCCTTAACAAGGCTAGATACAAGACTCTGCTGTTCCTTGGTTCCAGAGTAAGTAAGCTTTTGTTGGGAAAGCTCGTGCGTGAAGCTTAATCTCTTCTGGTTTGCCAGTGCCACTTCGCCACGCAGTTCTCGATTTCTTACGGCATCTAGTCTTGCCTTGGCTTTGTCAATAGCCGATGTATCAATGTTCATCTTGAGTGGCTTGCTGATAGAGGCGGCTAGCCTGCTATATTCCACTCCCAGTTTTGACATTTGTTGCGTAGTGCGATTCATCAAGGCTTGGAAGCGTTGTAGCGGGGCGGTGTTAACATCGAATACTAGCTTGCCTGTTAGACGTGCGATTTCTTCTTGAATACTCATTTAGGGCTACCTTGCTGCAAGCATACGTGCTGCTGCCTGATCTGCTGAAGGGCTTATAACGCTTCCGCCTAGTGTTCGAATACCTTTCTGCGATTGATATTGGAGTAAGAACGCTCCAAGCGTAGTAGTTAGTTTGGTTTTATTGCCGCCCAGGTACATTTGATGTGCGCCTTCGACGTAACGAAGTTTTACCGCTTCTTTGAAGAAGTCGTCAATTATGCGACGTACTGCCATGTTGGAACTAATGGCAACGCACAGACCTGCTGTAGTTGCGAACCAAAAGAGATGGTACTTAGGGCGCATCTCCATTCGTTGTTTCAGGAAGCGCGGCAGGAATCGAGTGAACTTCAACACGTTGACTCTTGGGCCGACGATATAGATACTGTACTGAGTCCCAGTTTCAAAGAGTGCTGCCAAATGACGTGGTGCTTGTCTTCGGTGGATGGTTGACATTAATGAACTCCTTGTGTGTAAGAATTGGTTTTGTTTTTTAGGACTGAATAGAACTCAGTGGCAAGATTCAGCGTGCTATCCTCTAGTTCTCGCATAAGTTCAAAGGCTCCTAGTTCTGCAATTAACCGCTCGTCTGGGTTGTCAGAGCAAAGTGCGAAAATATAAGACAGCAGTTCGGCTTGTTGTTGCTTTAGATAAATCTCTTGCACGGGAATGGCTCCTGTAAAAATAGGTGTAGTGTGGTGAGGTGCGGTAAGTTATTGGGGGGCTTAGCGCCCCGAGGGTTGTTACTTAGTGACTCGCTTTGTCGCTGGTTTGGCTGGAGTCCTTTCAAGGATTCGAGCCATTCGCTCGGCTGCTGCTGCTTCAATACGGACCTGGCGCTCTTTTTCGATCTCAGCGTCAACAGTTGCAGTAACTTCAGCAAGGGTGCGGGCTTCCTCCGCTTCAATTGCTGCTTTGTCAGCGGCTTCACAATTGGCTTTGTATTCGGACTCTAGTTTCTCCATAATAACTCTCAGTTCAGCAGCTTGTTGCTCATCTGGTTTCGTCATATGAAAGATGAACCCTACGCCGTTCGGATACATGGTGGGTTCGTGGTTAACGTTTTTTCGCCAGCCTGAAAGTACCATTCCCTGGAAGCGATCTAGGGCAGATCCAACAGCGCCCGCTACGAAACTGATAGTTGCAACGTTATCTTCTCCTAATGTGGATTCCATTACAGCGCCTACCTTGTAAGCGTATTCAGCATTACTCTTCAGATTGTTCAGATGGTCTTGCTTGAAACTTGTCATATGTTATCTCCTATTGGTTTGTAGTGTGGTGTGGTTTGAAAACTGCGATCAGGGCGGTAAATCCGTACCCGATAAATCCTGATGCGATGCACAGGACAAGGGTTGCACAGGCTGGAATCATCAACATTAATAGCCACCGCCTAGAATGGTGTTAGCAACGTCATCACCAAAGCGACTACGTGCCCAGTCAGCGAGGCGCTGCCTGTAAATCACTCGGCTGATGATATTGGCTTTCATATCATCTTCGACTTGAATTCGTTTCCTGTACTCATCTGACTGTTGTTCGCTGGTCTTACCTAAGATGGATATAGGGGCTTCAATGTTGATATTTAGAACTAGATTTTTGATGTGGATCATGAGAGGTTCCTTGCTGGTAGTGTTGTGATGGTTGATTAGCGGGGTTGTCTTGTTGTCGTTGTCGAAGTCGTGCTGCTGCTTTTCGACAGCCTTCAGAACAATATTTCGAACGGCACGTATAACCTGTATAGCTTCTTAGGCAGTAGTTACAGATTTCAGTCTTCATTGGCATGGCTTGCTTTCTCCTTGTTTTTTCTTCGATTGGCTTTGACTCGGCAACTGCCGCAGCAGTATCGAGCGGTGCAAAGCGTAGTAATGAACGGAGTTCCACACTCTACACAAGGTCTGGTAATTTTCATGTGAGGTCTGGCCTCCTTTGTGAAGTTGGTTAGATTGTTGTTACGCGGGCATGGCAAAGATCAAGAAAAGGGCCACCGCTGGCCCGTAGTCTTGTTGTCATTCTCATGACGGTTTCACCACACAAATAGTTGCCTATTGCGATAATCAAGTCAGAAGCATAACTGGCTCGATTAAGCGCCTGTAGGCGGCAGTCTTAGAATAAGTTTGTTGGTAGTGCCGTTCACCAACGAGAACTTTGAAACTCCCAATCTAAAGAGAGTTGGCAATTGCGTCGGTAGACGCTGAGGAATCCATCTTGGAATGGAATTCTTATAAGAAGTGCCCATGAAGGAATTACATGGGCGGCTTAACCACTGGACGTAGTTAAGACAGAAATAGACAGAAAACTTTCATGTCCTCTATATGATTAGTATATAGGAAGATTTGAGTTTGTCAAGCATTATTCGTGCCAAGTGTTGACTTTGTCCTCTTTTGCCGGTTTCAGATTGTCCAGGCAGGTTTGGATATGGTGCCCCTGCCGGGTGGGATGTAGGCACCGTTAGGCATTCTTATAGAGGAAGGAGAGTGGAGGTCGGTGGTACCGCTTCACCGCCTCCAGCTGGTCATTGGTGCATCAGTCGATGAGGTGCAGTACGTCTCGGACGTTGAGGTGTGAGTAACGTGCGACGGATCGAGTATCCCTGTGCCCTGAAACGATCATGATCTGAGCATTGTTGAATCCTTTCTTCGCTACGTTGGTGATGCGCGTGTGCCTGAGTTGGTGCAGCCTGACGCTGCTATCAAGTCCGGCCTTTACACGTGCCAGACGCACAGCCTGTGATACTGCGTGTGGAGTGACATTGAAGAGTATGCCGTGTGAGTAGCGTTCAACCGTGGCACACAGCTGGGCTAGTTCCAGAATCTCAACGGCTCGGTGGGTGAGGGGAACTGATCGTGTACCGTTCTTCCCGTCGATCACATCGGCAATGCGATCCTTGAGGTGCAGGCAGTCTTTGGTCAGTCTCAGGATTTCGGATCGCCGCATCGCAGTTTCGTATGCCAGTTCCACAATGAGCTTCATGGTTGGAGAGAGCTTCGCCAGCAGCCGCTCAAGCTCACTTGCACGGATTACCTTGTCAGAGGACCGGTCAGGCTTTGGAAGTGCGATATCACTGACAGGGTTATGAATGTCGATCAACAACCCACGTTTGGCGAATCGGTAAAAGCGTGACATGAATGCAAGCTGCGTTCTGCACGTGGACGGCTTGACCTTCTTCAATCGCATGATCTTGAAGTCATTGATCATCTGCGGCGTGATTTCATGAATAGGCTGGGTGAAATGCCTGCCCAGATGCTCCACGATCTTCAGTGCGTGGTCGTAGCTGCCTTTCCCCTTGAGCATCGTTTCGCAATACGTCATGCCCAACGTATAAATGGTGTGGTGCTTGCGATCCAATGTCACGGCTTCGATTTGTTTCGCCCATGACTCTGCGTCGGCCTTGGTGCTGAAGGTTTTCGACTGGGGAGATTTGCCTTTAACCCGTACCTGAGCATTCCAGTTGCCGGACGGAAGTAAGCGGAAATTTGCCATTGTTGACGCCTCATAGATGTGAATGGGCGTTCTGTGAAGTCCAAGAGCAGCAGGGGTAGGAGCCTGCTCCTAGCAGACCTTGACATGGTGGGGGTCGTTGGTTCGAGTCCAATCGCGCCTACCAAACAAAATCCGCTCTGCTGGGCGGTCTAGAAGGGCTCACCGAAAGGTGGGCCCTTTTTTGTTGCCTGCGATTTGAGTCGGCCTCCCGTTTGGGCTCTGGCGTGCAGTGTTGAACAGCATTGCTTCAAGCTGGCGTGAGGGCAATCAACGCAGAGTTGAAAGGGGTCGACACACTATAGCCTATACCCGTACGGGCGCTTTTCACGCTACTGTTATAACGAATGTTTTGGTGATGTCAGCCTTAAGGATAAGGCTGCGAGATAAAATAAAATCAAATGTCGCGTGATAGGCGCTCGAAGGGAGCAATGAGAAAAGACCTAAGTGTTGGATTGGATTTCACGCGAATCGTCGCGTGCTTAATGGTCTTTGTTCTTCATGTGTCCGCCACGGGCGTTGCCGAATTCAGTCATGACTGGGTTTATTTTAATGCGTACGACTCACTGGTTCGGGCGTGTGTCCCACTTTTTTTGATGTTGTCAGGTGCACTGTTGCTGGGCAGCTAAGAAGGCGTAAGGCAGTTTTACACCAAACGATTTTTACGCATCTTCCCTCCGTTGATATTTTGGTCGGTGTTCTACGTGCTGTGGAAGGCCAGGTTGAGTGGCGATTACAGTGGGTTAAGTGCCTCACTGTTTTCCGTGGTCAAGGGGCCGGCCTATTTTCACCTGTGGTACCTGTATGCCTTGGTAGGGATTTATCTGTTTATTCCATTTATGTCGAAGATTTATCGACATTCTACAGAGGCGGAAAAGATTACCTATCTCGCTCTCTGGTTCGTTGTAGCCTGCATTATTCCATTAGTGTCTTATTTTTATCCGGCTGGGGGTGACCTTGCCACGGTGTACGGGCTTTCATCGTTTGTCGGTTTAAGTGGGTTTGTGTTTCTTGGGGCTTACGTGTTTGACCGGATCAAAACGCAGGCGAAGCCATCGCTTGTGGCGGATGCTGCAGGTTTTATCACGAGCGCGGCGTGCACCGCGCTGGCGACCTATTGGTTATCGCTGCGAGACGGCACGCCCAATCAGCTGTTTTTTTCTTATCTTTCGCCATTTGTTGTGGCCGGCGCGGTTTTCGGGTTTCGGCTGTTTATTAGTCTGGGGTCGCGGCTGTCCAGATACGCTAAAATATTAAATGTGCTGGCAGGCTGTACCCTGGGTGTGTACTGCTTGCATATTTTTATAATGAACAGGCTGAGTATTATTTACGGCCCCTTCATTGAAGGCCATTCCATGCTCTGGGTTATTCCTGCGCTGGTGTTCGCTGTCTTCAGCATTACGCTGGCGCCTATAGTTATTGCCCGCCAGTTCAAGCCCTTCAGGCATGTTATTTAAGTGTCGAGCGCTAAGGGGCGGGCCGCATGGGGGGCAGCGACAGATGTTGAAGGCCGGTGTGACTGATTGATCAGCAGAACAGCGTAGCAACCGATAACAGGCAGATGATTTGAACCACCAACTGGCAGCGTATTTCACCATTCGTTGTTGGCATACCCATTTGTCCTGCGTACATAGTGGCTACCCTCTTTGGTGGCAACAGTATCGTGTGCGGTGCGCAATACGCTCCACCGCATTATTGAGTATAGGCCTGTAACAGGATTTCGCTGTGGGGCTGATCTGGGTGGATCAATACCGCGCTTTCAAATGGGCGGGCGCAGGGCTGGGCGTGTTGGTTTGGGGCCTCAGACATCTGCCCCGGTTATGAGGCGCTGCGTAAGCCGCAGTGACCCGGCATACTGGCGGATGATTGATTCAGCCCTGGGAGCAAACGATGAAATTGGCAATGGAAGTGTCGTTCGATGTAACAGCGCAGGAGCGTGAGGCCATCCTCAAACCGCTGAGGGCCTATAACCTCAGCCATACCGGCGAAATGGCATTTGAAACCGTCGGCATATTGCTACGTGATCCCACTTCTCAGGAGGTGGTGGGCGGCCTATATGGGAAGATTTCCTACGGATGGTTGTTCGTTGAACTCTTGAGTGTTCCGCACTCGATGCGTACTCAGGGAACCGGCACGCGTTTGATGGGCGCCGCTGAAGAGTTGGCGCGTGAACGCGGCTGCGCCGGGATCTGGCTGGACACCTTCAGCTTCCAGGCGCCGGATTTTTATCGCAAGCTGGGCTTCAGTGAGTTTGGCCATATCGCTGATTATCCGCCGGGCCATCAACGGCACTTTTTTCAAAAACGCCTGGGCTGAATCCTTGCACGGCGCCGGATCATCTGGCGCCAATCACCCACAAAATTTATTGGTTTGCAGCAACAATTTTTCTTGTTGGACACCCCCCGCCCCCAAGCAGCACAGTTGCCGCCACTGACGCTCGACCTTCCAGGTCAACAATAAAAACCGCGCCGGGCTGCACGCTACTTTCATGCTGTGAACCCTTTGTTCACATCCTGCTGTAATGGCGCCGCAGCGCGCATTCAAGGACCTCATCGTCATGCAAACTGTTGTGAACCTATGGCCGTTGATCGGCGTACTTGTCATCGTGGTTGGCTTCGTCTTGCGTTTCAATCCGCTGTTGGTGGTCACCGCCGCCTCCATCGCGACCGGGCTTGCCGCCCACTTTCCGTTGGAAAGAATTCTCGCCAGCATGGGCGAAGGATTCCTTCAAACCCGCGCCCTGCAACTGATCTTGTTATTGCCCCTGGCCGTTATTGGTCTATTGGAGCGCCATGGTTTACGCCTGCACGCGCAGAACTGGATCGCTCGTTTTGAGCGCGCCACCGTCGGGCGCTTGTTGATCATCTATCTGTTTGTGCGCGAGTCAACGGCAGCGATGGGGCTTACCAGCTTGGGTGGGCATCCGCAAATGGTGCGACCGCTGCTGGCGCCGATGGCCGAGGGCGCCGCCGAAAAACGTTATGGCAAGCTGCCGGACAAGCTGCGCCACAAGGTGCTGGCCATGTGTGCGGCAACCGATAACGTCGGGCTGTTTTTCGGTGAAGACATCTTTGTCGCCTTTGGTGCGATTGCGCTGATGCATACCTTTCTGCTCGGTTCGGGCATCGATGTGGAGCCGCTGCACATTGCCGTGTGGGGCATCCCGACAGCGATTTGTGCCTTTATCATTCATGCGATTCGCCTGCACCGGTTTGACCGCAGACTCACCCGCGAGATGACGCCCGTCGCCACACCTGTGGAGGCTGCGCAATGATCATCTCGATTGAATACCTGTACTGGCTTGCCGGCATTTTGTTGCTGATTACCGCAGGCATGATCCTGTTGGATCGAAGCCATCCCAAGCGCTGGTCCAGCGCCGTATTCTGGTTGCTGTTCGCCATGCCGTTCCTGGTCGGGGAGCGCTTGCCGCCGGTGCTCATTGGCGTTGGCGTGGTAGTGATGGCGTTGATCGCAGGTTTCGGTGGCGTCGGTCGAGGCACACATACCGAGTTGCATGACAAGTCTGCCCGTGCCAGTGCCGGTCGACTGGGCCACAAGCTGTTTATCCCGGCGTTGGCCATTCCCCTGACGACCGTGATTGGTTCGGTATTGCTCAAGCACACCGAAATCGGTGGCGTGCCACTGCTGGACCCGAAAAACACCACCTTTGTATCCCTCGGTGTCGGTTGCCTGATCGCCCTCGGTCTGGCCTGTTGGTTGACTCGCGATACGCCGGTGCAAGCCTTGCGTGAATCCCGGCGCCTGACCGAAGCCTTGGGCTGGGCCATGGTGCTCCCGCAGATGCTGGCGATGCTTGGGCTCTTATTCAATGAAGCCGGGGTCGGCACGGCGGTTGCGCATGTGACTACCACCTACATCAACCTGGATTTCAAGCTGGTGGCGGTGATGGTGTATGTACTGGGCATGGCCCTGTTCACCGTTATCATGGGCAATGGCTTTGCGGCTTTCCCGGTCATGACCGGCGGTGTTGGCGTGCCGGTACTGGTGGGTATTTATGGCGGTAACCCGGCGGTGATGGCGGCGATCGGTATGTTCTCCGGCTATTGCGGTACGCTGATGACCCCCATGGCGGCCAACTTCAATATTGTGCCGGCAGCGTTGCTGGAGTTGCCGGACAAGAACGCGGTGATCAAGGCGCAACTGCCGACCGCGTTAATGATGCTGGTCGTCAATATTGTCCTGCTCTACCTGTTGATGTGAGGCCAAGATGCAAACTGTACTGCTGATGGGCTTCGAGCCCTTTGATCAAGACCCGGTCAACCCGTCCTGGGAGGCCGTGCGACAGTTGGATGGCGTGCAATTGGCCGAGGGTGTGCAGATTGCTGCGCGCCGCCTGCCCTGTGCGTTTTCCACGGTAGGGAAGTGCCTGACGGGGCTGATCGCCGAGCTGCGCCCGGCGATGGTGATTGCCACGGGTCTTGGGCCTGGGCGTAGTGATATCTCCATCGAGCGGGTGGCGATCAACGTCAACGATGCACGCATCCCCGATAATCTGGGCGAGCAACCTATCGATACGGCGGTGGTGGTTGGCGGGCCGGCCGCCTACTTCAGCACGCTGCCGATCAAGGCTATGGTCAAGGCATTGCGCGACGCTGGGGTTGCGGCGTCGGTTTCGCAGACCGCTGGCACGTTTGTGTGTAATCAGGTGTTTTACCTGTTGCAGCACGCGCTGGTCGGTACGGACGTTCGCAGCGGATTTATCCATGTGCCCAACCTGCCGGAGCAGGTCGCTGATACTGGGCAGGCGTCAATGCCGCTGGTGACAACAGTCGAGGGGCTGCGCGAAGCGGTGCGTGTGGCGTGGAGCACTGAGGTTGATACGGTACAAAGCGGTGGGCAGATCAGTTGATCTGTCTTAGCCGTTCAACAGTCGGGTCAGGCCGAAGGTAATGGCGCACGCGAGCCCGGTCATTGCGAACGCGGTGGCGACGTACCATTTGATGAGATTCAGCTCCGTGGTCGCCAGGTCCGCCTTGGTGGCGAAGTGCTTTTCCATGGAGTCTGCCCTGCTCGAAACGGCGAATAGCTTCTCTTTCATTTCAGCCAGCCCTTTTTCCAGTAAACCCAAGCGTTTTTCCATACCCGAACCTCCGTCATTACCCCCACCGGCTCGACCTTGAACCGGGATGTTCAGCGTGTTCGCCCAACCAAGCCGATACTGTTTTTTCTCCAACGTGTGACCCCTTTTTTAGTTGAAATGAGAGAGCGCCTGGGAACGAAGATTAGTGCGAGTTTGGGCCGGCCGTGAGCGACAAATTTTTGCAAAATACCACCAGGGTTCTGGCCTGGGGTATCAGGCTTCCCGCTTTGGAAAGAACAGCTCAAAACACGTCAGCCCTGCATCACTGGTAACGCTGTAGCGACCGTTATGCAGGAGCATGATCGTCGCCACAATCGATAGCCCCAACCCATTGGACTGGGCCGAGCGCTCCCGCGACTCATCCACTCGGTAAAACCGTTCGAACAGGCGCGGCAAATGCTCGGCAGGGATGGTTTCACCCCGGTTGCTGACCCGCAGGTTGATGCCATCGGTATTCGGAACCGCCTGAATCAGCAGGTCCGAACGCGGGGCGCCGTACTTGATAGCGTTTGCACACAGATTGGCCAGTGCACGACGCAGTAGCATCGGTTCAGCCCAGATCACACCGTCACCCTCGGCGAGAATGCTGATACCCACGTCGCTCGCCAACCCTTCGAAGTAGTCAGCCATACGCTCCACTTCATCCGCTGCACTCAGCGCCTGGCGCTGGCGCAGGGCGCTGGCCGGGTCGGTGCGGGCGAGGAACAGCATGTTGTCGAGCATCCGCGCCAGGCGTTCGAGTTCTTCGACATTGGAGGCCAGCAGTTGCTGGTAGCTTTCGATGCTGCGGCTCTGTTGCAGCGCGACTTGCGTTTCGCCCAGCAGGTTGTTGATCGGCGTACGCAGTTCGTGGGCCATGTCGGTGGACACCTGGCCCAGTTGCACGAAGCCTTTGGCCAGTCGCTCCAGCATGGTGTTGAAGGCGTCGATCATCGGCAGCAGCTCTTTCGGTGCGCCGTGGCTGTCGAGTCGCTCGGCCAGGTTGCCCACGCCGATGCCTTGGGTGTGCGTGGCCAGACGCCGCAACGGCAAAAGCCCGCGGTACACCAGCAGGTAACCCACCAAGGCGAGGATGATCGCTGCAATGGTTGCCAGGACAAACACACTCAGGCGATAGCTGGCGAGCATGGCGGTGCGTTCAGTCATCAGGCGCCCGGTGGTGACTTGCAGGCTGCCGAGGTCTCCGGAGTCGATGGATGCAGCTACGGTGGCGAAAGGCACGCCATTCACACCGGGCAAATGGTGCACGTCGGAAAAGCCCAGCTCGTGGTCTTTGGGGACGGGAACTACGGACGGCATTTCAATGTTGCCCGGGTTAACCAACAGCAACGGCTTTTGCCCCGGCGCCGCGATGCTCAGCACCGACTCGCTGTTGCCCAGCATGTTCTTGAACAGCTCTGGCTTGGTCTTGATCAGGTCCAGGGTATTGCTGTCGTTGAGCAGGTTGCGTAACTGGTCGGCGCGATAGATCAGGGCGGCATCGTCGCGCTTGACCAGTTCACGCTCAAGTTCGCGATACAGCGCAACGCCCAGGGTGGCCAGCAGGGCGAAGGCGAGCAAAGCGAAGATCAGCGCCAGGCGCAGAGTCAGCGAGTAGTGGCGGCGGTGGTTCATGGCTGTATGTCGAAGCGGTAGCCAATGCCCCGCACGCTGTGAATTAACTTGAGCTGGAACGGGTCATCGATTTTCAGGCGCAAGCGTCGTACGGCGACATCGACCACATTGGTGTCGCTGTCGAAGTTCATGTCCCAGACCCGCGAGGCGATCATCGAACGTGACAGCACCTGATCCTGGTGGGTGGCGAACAGGTGCAGCAGGGCGAACTCCTTATTGGTCAGGGTAATGCGTGTACCGGCACGCGTGACCCGGCGTTTCAGTACATCGATTTGCAGGTCGGCAATGTGCAGGTGCTCTTCTTCGCGACTGGGGCCGCGGCGGGTCAGGGTGCGTAACCGGGCGACCAGCTCGGCGAAGGAAAAGGGCTTGATCAGGTAATCATCAGCACCCAGTTCCAGGCCTTTGATACGGTCGGCAATGTCATCGCGGGCGGTCAGGAACAGGACCGGAGTGTCAGCCTCCTTGCGCAGGCGGCGCAGCACTTCCCAGCCGTCCATTTTTGGCATCATCACATCCAGCACGATTACGTCGAACGGCGTTTCCAGCGCCTGGTGCAAGCCGTCCACGCCGTCCCGGGCGAGGCTTACCGAGTAACCCAGTTCCTGCAGGCCGTTGAGCAGGTAATTGCCGGCCTTGGGTTCGTCTTCGACTACGAGGATGTTCATGGGAAGTGCCCTGGTTCTAAGCGTTGCGCAAGTGTAGCCCGATCAATTATCACTGGCGCAGCCAATGCCTTGAACCTGATAGTCCAGCACGTGTTCGCGACCCTGATGGTCCAGGTAATCGAGGCGGGCGGGGACGATACCGCACTGGCCGTAGGTGTCGGTGCTCGACAGCACTTTGTCGACATCCAGGTGCACGAAGAAGCCGGTCTTGTCGTGGATCACGTTGGTGGCGGGGGTTGTGTCGGCCGCGAACACTGAGCCGGTGGCAAGTAGGGCGCTGAAGCCGAGGATAAACAGTTTCATGGTGGTCTCTCTCTTTAAAGGGTTGGCTGCCCGCTGCTGGCAGTGAGTTCACAGTAACCAGGCAGCTCAAACAGCCAACCAACAGGATCATGACAAGTTCGTAATGAACGGTTTAAGGCTGGCGGCCGGACGCTTCGAGGATCAGGTCAGTGATTTCCTTGGCGTGGGACACCAGCGACAAGTGGCTCGACGGCAGCTCGATGGTGGTGGCGTTCATGCGCTTGGCGAGGAATCGCTCCAGGTCCGGGTTGATGGTCTGGTCATTGCTCGACACGGCGTACTAGGACGGCTTGGTGTGCCAGGCCGCATTGACGGTGCGGCCGCTGAACAGGCTCTTGGCAATCGGTTGTTGTACGGCGTACAGCTCAAGCGCTTTGGCGCGTGGCACATCGGCGGCGAAGTATTTCAGGAAGGCATCCTGGTTCAGGGTCAGGTAGCCGTCGTGCTCAACCACACCGGCGCGGACGGGCATGCTCGGGTAGTTGGCGGAAAGGGCGACGAAGTCTTCGTTGGCGTCCGGTGCACGGGCTGCCACATACACCAGGGCGCTGACGTGCGGGTTCGCACCGGCGTCGCTGATCACACTACCGGCGTAAGAATGGCCGACCAGCACGGTAGGGCCGTTCTGTTGGTCGAGTACGCGATTGGTCGCGGCGACGTCATCGGCAACCGATGTCAGCGGGTTCTGTACGGCGGTCACGTGCAGGCCGGCGGCCTGGAGGCGGGTAATGACGTCTGACCAGCTCGAGCCGTCAGCCCAGGAACCGTGCACCAGCACCACGTTGTCGGCTTTGACCGGTGCGACGGTGCCGGCCATGGCGGTGCCGGTACCCAGTATCAACAGGCTGGCGGCAATCAGGCAGAGTTTGCGTGCAGGTTTCATTGTGCGGCCCTTCATCTTCAGTGGGAAGTTGTGCCACCCGATGTGGGTGACTGACGACGCCACTGTATGAAGTGAGGGTGCTGACAAGACTTACGGGTTGATGACAAACCTGTCATGCAATCGCTTGGTTAGCGGCGCGGCGCTGGCGTTTACAAGCGAGGAGGTGACCCGTAGATTGCATCGGGTCGATTATTTGTTAAATCCAAGAGGAATCCGCGTCGTGTCCATCCGAGGTTCTGCCGTATTTGCCCAACGTTACCGCGCGTTCCTGTTCGATATGGACGGCACGCTGCTCAACTCTATCGCGGCCGCCGAGCGTGTATGGAGCACTTGGGCTGAGCGCCACGGGCTGGATGTGGCGGCCTTCCTGACCACCATCCATGGCGCACGTGCCATCGACACCATCACCCGTCAAGCATTGCCAGGTGTGGACCCCAAAGTTGAAGCGCAGTGGATCACTGAGGCGGAAATCAACGATGTCGAGGGGGTCGTGGCGATTGGCGGCGCGGTCGATTTTTTGAACGGCCTGCCTGGCGATCAATGGGCGCTGGTCACCTCTGCACCCAGGGAACTGGCGTTACGCCGCTTGGCTGCTGCGGGTATTGAACCGCCGGCAGTCTTGGTAACGGCTGAGGACGTTGCCAGCGGTAAGCCTGACCCCGCCTGTTATGTACTGGGGGCGCAGCGTTTGGGCGTACCGGTGCGCGAGTGCCTGGTGTTCGAGGATGCAACCGTGGGTATTCGAGCCGGGGTGGCGGCCGGCGCGGATGTCATGGTGGTTACCGCGACGCACCTGAAGCCCATGGCCACTGCGCATGCCACCATCCAGGACTATGAGCAGTTGCGGGTCCAGCGCGACACTGACGGCCTGCTGAGCTTGCAGGGCCTGGCGGACTGAAATGAAAAAAGCCGAGCCGTTTCCGGTCTCGGCCTTATTTGCGAGAGGTTTGATCAGGGGGGGCCTGTAGTCGGCTGTTTCTCATTCCCTGGCGTGAGATCACCATCTCTCTGAGGATCTCATTGGCGAGCTGAGCAATCGCTTCGGCACCGCGATAATTCGCGCGCACGATTCCGGTAATTGCGAAATGGTCGGTTTCCGGGCCACTGAGGATGGCAGACAGGGTGCCGTCAGTGTGCAAGGTACAGGTAATCTTGTAGCTGGGCAGGCGCGCCGCCAGTGCCGACTCGATTTGGTATTTGTTGAGGCTGTCCATCTGCTTTAACGCCTTTGACTGACCGTGCAAGACCAAGCATAGATCCTGCTGCAAGGCTGTAAATACCAGCGATCAGATAGCGGACAAGCGAGCCTCAGCGGGCGGTTTTCTGCGTGGGACGTTGCGCGGCTCGTTGGCACAATTTGCGCAGAACAGCTTTTTGGATGGGCTGGAGGCAGAACGCAAACAGGTAGCCAGACAAGAAGAGCGCCAGGTCCAGCCACGAACGCTTGCTGGGGTCGCTGATCGCTTCAATTTCAAACCTCACGCCATATCCCAGCGCCACGAAGACCAACCCTATCAGCAGGGCTATTCCCCAGGACTTGGAAACCAGTGGCTGCTTTGCGTTTGGCCTCATCGACGTGCTCCTGAACGCACTCGGATGGCAGGATAATAATCAGGAGATTCGGCTGCGAATTACGCAACAAGTTCCAGGCGCCAAGACAGTTTCATCTTGCAGCGAAGCTGAACGCGTCTAGCGCGCGGATCGCGCAAGAAAGCGCGAACAGGCTGGAGGGATTTCGCCAGCCGTTACAGTGAACGAAAAGGCTGGCTACTGAGCAGGGCGTCAAGGAGTCTGGTTTTTGTCCGGAGCCGTGAGGCCGGCCTGGATGCGCTGGTAAATCTCCTCGCGATGCACGGCAACGTCCTTGGGGGCGTTGATGCCGATTCGTACTTGCTGGCCGCTGACGCCCAGAATGGTGATCGTAATGTCATCACCGATGTTTATGCTTTCACCAACTTTGCGGGTGAGTATCAGCATGGACTTCTCCTTGATTACTTTTAAGGGCACATGTTTCAGACAGGGCACGTGTCGGATGTGTGTAGCTTACTGCTAAGCGCTTCCCTGTGACTGCCTCTTTTAGGACGCATAGAGGCGACATTAATTCCCATGGCGGCATCATACAGGTCTGCGGTACATCATTCGCATTGTTTAAGCCAACGTTTATGACGGCCAGAATAGACAGTGAATGATAAAGTTGCCTCTTTATCCTTAAAGGAGCAGGGCAGTGCGTAAAGTAGCGATGGCAATTGCGGTGTTGGCATTGGCCGGTTGCGGTGAAGGTAAACCGGTCGATGCCCCCAAGGCCAAGCCTGCCGTGACCGAGAACCAGCCTCAAACCGGGGTGATTGCCGCTCAGGAGTGGGACGTGTGGGTGGGCCCGCCAGACCACAAACTGCAGGCGATCACCGACTTGACCGCCTGGCTGCTGGAACATGGTTTCAATTTTTATATCGTGAAGACCGACGGCAAGGACGAGGTGTTGCTGGGCCCGTTCGCGAGCAAGGCCGAAGCTGAAGCCAAGCAGGCCCTGTTGACCGAAAAACTGGCACGCGCCAAGAAAAATGATACCGAGTCGCAGGTTATCGAGCACAAGACTGCGCAGTAACTGGCAGGTTGGGCGGCAGTCCCGCCCATTTTCAGCCGCAGGCTTTCAGGTTCACCGGGCCGACAAACTCGTTACCGCGGCCCATCACACACGCCACGGTCTGGTTGCGCTGACGCTCCCAAGGTTGCACGGGGTAGGTCTTGTTCCAGGCTTCATACAGTTGGCGGTCCTGTTTGGAGAGGCGCAAGCCGTATTGTTTGCTCATATAGAAATAGGTCCGGGCGATCATCCCGCGAATGGATGGGCGGGGCATGACCTTCTTGGCCTTGAAGTCCACCTGGGTCAGGCATGACCCGTACTGCCCACGTTGCACCGGCAGCCATCCAAAACTGAAGTTGTTACGGTCGCCATTGACCTCACCGATGCTCGGCACCAGGTTGTGCAGGTCCGCCTCGGCGCGCTTGAACACGTCGTCGTAGCGCGTACAGTTTTTGCGCCCACCGGCTTGCCAGCACTGGCGCTGATGCCCGATCTGCCAGGCCGGGACGATGTGTTCCCATTCGATGCGTGCAGCGCGGTTGGCATTTTTGCGTGGGACGTAACCGCAGGCTTTCAAATCCACACGGTTGCCATTGTATTTGCAGCCGCAGTAGAACTCCGTGGACTGTGGTGCGTAGAGCTTCCAGGCGACTTTCTTGGCTTCACTGAAGGTTCGGGGCGCCTGAGCATGAGCGGTAACGGTAAAAAACAAGCAAAAAACAGCAATAAAACGGGCACTCATTGAATCAATCTTCCTTCGGCACAACCCAGAATATCTGCACGCCGCCATCATCCCGATAGGCGAGGGTGACGTTGTCGTTCTCGGCTATTTCTTCCAGCAAGCGCCCCCATTCCTCCTCTGGCTCGTCCGGCAAACGGAAGATCAGGGCGGCCTTGGCTTTCTGGGCGTTGGTCGAATTGATGATTTTTTGCACACGAACGGCGAGTCGCGTATAGGCGTCAGGCGAGGTTTGCGCTGCGGAAGAAGACGTTGCCACGGAATATTCCTTACTTTGCTGTACGTACATACAGTATTTAACTGTTGCGAATTTCGCAACTTATTAAAATCAAGCCAGTTGGTTTTGACGGTCCATTCAGACAGCGGGTGTCGCGCGGGGAATGTGTAGCGAGGGGCGAGCGGGGAAGTAGAGGCAGGCAAGCCCGCCTCTACCGGTGTCACCAACAATCAATATTCCCAGAACATCCGTTGCAATTCTTTGCTGTCCTGGGTCTTGGTCAGGGCAACCATTGCCAGAATGCGGGCTTTCTGTGGGTTAAGGTCGTGTGCGACAACCCAGTCGTATTTGTCGTCAGGCTGTTCAGCATTACGCAGAACGAAACCGCCGGCATTCACGTGGGAAGAGCGAATGATTTGCACGCCTTGCTTGCGCAGTTCCTGCAGGGCAGGGACGACTTTGGAAGACACCGAACCATTGCCGGTGCCGGCATGGATGATGGCTTTGGCACCGGCCCGGGCCAGGGCCTTGACGGCGGTGTCGCTCACGTTGCCGTAGCCGTAGGCGATTTCCACGTCTGGCAGGCTTTTGATGGTCTTGATGTCGAACTCGGAATCCATGGTGTGACGCTTGGCAGGCAAGCGGAACCAATAGGATTTGCCTTCAACGACCATGCCCAATGGGCCCCACGGGCTTTTGAATGCTTCGGTCTTGATGTTAATCATTTTGCTGACGTCGCGACCCGATTGGATCTCATCGTTCATGGTGACCAGTACACCCTTGCCGCGAGCGTCTTTGCTGCCGGCGACAGCCACGGCGTTGTACAGGTTGAGCATGCCGTCAGCCGACATGGCGGTACCAGGACGCATTGAACCGACGACGATGATTGGCTTGTCGGTCTTTTCCACCAGGTTCAGGAAGTAAGCGGTTTCTTCGAGGGTGTCGGTACCGTGGGTGATAACGATGCCGTCCACGTCCTTGCTGTCAGCCAGTTCGGCTACTCGGCGACCCAACTGCAGAAGGTTTTCGTTGTTGATGCTTTCGGACGCAATTTGCATCACTTGCTCGCCGCGGACATTGGCGATCTGGCTAAGCTCAGGAACACCGGCGATCAATTGCTCGATACCGACCTTGGCCGCCTGGTAGGTGGCGCTGTTGGCGGCGCTGGCGCCGGCACCGGCAATGGTCCCGCCGGTGGCGAGAATCACCACGTTGGCCAGCTTGGTCTTGGTTTCGACTTCCTTTGCCTGGGCAGCAACGGGGAACAGCAGCAGTAGGGCTAGGGCGCCCGGAACGAAGGTTTTCAGTGCAGATTTCATTATTTTTCTCTCTGGTTTTTGATGAGTGCGGTAGCAGGTTCATCTAGAACACCCGGGCGATTCTGAATGCCGCGAGGTGCTGAGAAAGAGCAGGATTTGTACCAGGCTGATGGTGGCCGAACATATAAATTAACGTGTTGATTTAAAACAACTTATATTGGTTTTGCAGGTGGGGCTGATGGGCGTTTGTCCGGCTTTCCGAACAGTGAGGGGCTATTGCGTTCGGTTGTCCGAAAACCATGATGGAATATTCATGCAGGCGTGTATGACGGTGGGGCACCTGCCTGTCGTTTCAGCGAGCGGTCGGGCGAAGGCCATGTTTAGTCACATCAGCTGTGCGGTGAAAGGCCTGGGTCAGATGAAAGGCAGATTTCCGTCGTTGACAAATCTCGACAAGGTTCTCATAGTTTGACTAACGCAAACGTTTGCGAGATGTTTCACGCAGCGCTCCCTGAGTATCGTGAAAACTCGTATCAGCCACCCGGGTGGGAGGGCTGCCGGAGCATTCTTCGGTGCAAGCGTTGCTTACAATAATCATAAGATCGGAGTGAACCCATGAAGCTGCCATTTGCTGGACGTCTTCTTGCTGTCGCTGTGCTTGCTGCCGCATCCGCTGCTCTACCTCTCTCCTCTGCATTCGCTGAAGACGCCGCCGCCAAACCCAAGGTCGGCCTGGTGATGAAGTCCCTTGCCAACGAATTTTTCGTGACCATGCAGGACGGCGCCAAGGACTATCAGAAAACCCACGCCGCTGATTTCGACATGATCACCAACGGTATCAAGAACGAAACCGATACCAGTGCGCAGATCGATATCGTCAACCAGATGATCCTCGCCAAAGTTAACGCCATCGTGATCGCCCCGGCCGACTCCAAGGCATTGGTCACCGTGCTGAAGAAAGCCTCGGATGCCGGCATCAAGGTCGTCAACATCGACAACCGCCTTGATCCGGACGTACTGAAAAGCAAAAACCTCAACATCCCGTTTGTGGGCCCGGACAACCGCAAAGGCTCCAAGCTGGTCGGTGACTACCTGGCCAAGCACCTGACCTCGGGTGACAAGGTCGGCATCATCGAAGGCGTGCCGACCACCACCAACGCCCAGCAGCGCACCGCAGGCTACAAGGATGCGATGGACGCTGCCGGCATGAAGATCGTTTCTACCCAATCGGGTAACTGGGAAATTGACCAGGGCCAGAAAGTCGCTTCCGCCATGCTGAGCGAATACCCGGACCTCAAGGCGTTGCTGGCGGGTAACGACAACATGGCACTGGGCGCAGTCTCCGCAGTACGTGCCGCAGGCAAGGCCGGCAAAGTGCTGGTGGTGGGCTACGACAATATCGAAGCCATCAAACCGATGCTGCAGGACGGCCGCGTCCTGGCGACTGCCGACCAAGCCGCTGCTCAGCAAGCTGTGTTCGGTATCCAGAATGCGCTCAAGCTGGTCAAGGGTGAACAAGTCGATGCCAAGGATGGCGTGATCGAAACCCCGGTCGAACTCGTCCTCAAGAAGTAATCCTGGCAGCACCCAACAGCGCCCGCTCGTCCTGAGCGGGCGCCTGGAGATTTTTCTTATGTCATCTTCCGCCCCGAACGCTGTCCTCTCGGTCAGCGGTATCGGCAAGACCTATGCCCAACCGGTTCTGTCCGACATCACCCTGACGCTCAATCGCGGGGAAGTGCTGGCGCTGACCGGTGAGAACGGCGCTGGTAAAAGCACGTTGTCGAAAATCATCGGCGGGCTGGTCACGCCGACCACCGGGCACATGCAGTTCAATGGCCAGGATTACCGCCCCGGTAGCCGCACCCAGGCTGAAGAGCTGGGCGTGCGCATGGTTATGCAGGAACTCAACCTGTTGCCAACGCTGACCGTGGCCGAAAACCTGTTCCTGGACAACCTGCCCAGAAACTGTGGCTGGATCAACCGCACCCAACTGCGCAAGGCCGCGATCGAGGCGATGGCCCACGTCGGGCTGGACGCGATCGACCCGGACACCCTGGTCGGGAGCCTGGGCATCGGCCATCAACAAATGGTCGAAATCGCCCGTAACCTGATCGGCGACTGCCATGTACTGATCCTCGACGAACCCACGGCCATGCTCACTGCCCGTGAAGTCGAGATGCTGTTCGAGCAAATCACCCGCCTGCAGGCCCGGGGCGTGGCGATCATTTATATTTCACACCGGCTCGAAGAACTGGCCCGTGTCGCGCAGCGTATTGCGGTGTTGCGCGACGGCAAGCTGGTCTGCGTCGAGCCGATGGCCAATTACAACAGTGAGCAGCTGGTCACCTTGATGGTCGGTCGCGAACTGGGTGAGCAGATCGACCTGGGGCCACGCACCATTGGTGGCCCCGCCCTGACAGTGAAAGGGCTGACCCGCTCGGACAAGGTCCGCGATGTGTCGTTTGAAGTGCGTGCCGGGGAAATCTATGGCATCTCCGGCCTGATCGGTGCGGGCCGGACCGAATTGCTACGCCTGATTTTCGGTGCTGACCTGGCCGACAGTGGCACGGTGGCCTTGGGGTCGCCAGCGCAGGTGGTGAGTATCCGTTCGCCGGTGGACGCGGTGGCTCATGGCATTGCTCTGATTACCGAAGACCGCAAGGGTGAAGGCCTGCTGCTGAGCCAATCCATCAGCGCCAATATCGCGCTGGGCAACATGCCGGAAATTTCCGGCGGCGGCGTGGTTAACCGCCGCGACGAAACGGCCCTGGCCAAGCGCCAGATTGATGCCATGCGCATCCGCAGCTCTAGCCCTGCACAGCTGGTGTCCGAGCTGTCGGGCGGCAACCAGCAGAAGGTCGTGATCGGCCGTTGGCTGGAGCGCGATTGCGCGGTGATGCTCTTTGACGAGCCAACCCGCGGTATCGATGTCGGCGCCAAGTTCGACATTTATGCGTTACTCGGCGAATTGACGCGCCAGGGCAAAGCGCTGGTCGTGGTGTCCAGCGACCTGCGGGAGCTGATGCTGATCTGCGATCGCATCGGCGTGCTGTCCGCCGGACGCCTGATCGAGACCTTCGAACGCGACAGTTGGACCCAGGACGAATTGCTCGCCGCCGCCTTTGCCGGCTATCAAAAACGTGACGCGCTGCTGAACGACGCAGTGCTTAGGGATACCCCATGAAAACAACAAACTCCCCGGGTAAAACCGGCGGCAACTTCTACGGCCTGGGTACTTATCTGGGGCTGGCCGGTGCCTTGCTCGCCATGATTGCGCTGTTCTCGGTACTCAGCGATCACTTCCTGTCCTATGACACCTTCAGCACCCTGGCCAACCAGATTCCGGACCTGATGGTGCTGGCGGTGGGCATGACGTTCATCCTGATCATCGGCGGTATCGACCTGTCGGTGGGCTCGGTGCTGGCCTTGGCGGCATCGGCGGTCAGCGTGGCAATTCTCAGCTGGGGTTGGGGCGTATTGCCAGCGGCTGTGCTGGGCATGGGCTGCGCGGCGTTGGCGGGTACCATCACCGGTTCGATTACTGTGGCCTGGCGCATTCCGTCATTTATCGTGTCCCTCGGCGTTCTGGAAATGGCGCGTGGCGTGGCTTACCAGATGACCGGTTCGCGCACCGCTTATATTGGTGATTCGTTTGCCTGGTTGTCCAACCCGGTTGCGTTCGGAATTTCGCCATCGTTTATCATTGCTTTGCTGGTCATCGTCGCCGCTCAGTTGGTGTTGACCCGTACTGTGTTCGGCCGTTACCTGATCGGTATCGGCACCAACGAAGAGGCGGTGCGTCTGGCCGGGATCAATCCCAAGCCCTACAAGATCCTGGTATTCAGCCTGATGGGGCTGTTGGCCGGTGTGGCGGCACTGTTCCAGATTTCACGCCTGGAAGCGGCGGACCCGAATGCCGGCTCCGGCCTTGAGTTGCAAGTGATCGCGGCAGTGGTGATCGGCGGCACCAGCCTGATGGGCGGGCGCGGCTCGGTTATCAGTACGTTCTTCGGTGTGTTGATTATTTCGGTGCTGGCGGCCGGCCTTGCGCAGATCGGTGCCACGGAGCCCACCAAACGCATCATCACCGGTGCCGTGATCGTGATTGCCGTGGTCCTCGACACCTACCGCAGCCAGCGCGCCAGTCGGCGGGGCTGAACCATGGCAACGATCAAGGATGTGGCAGCGCTCGCAGGTATTTCCTACACCACCGTTTCCCATGTGGTGAACAAGACGCGGCCGGTCAGCGAGCCTGTGCGGATCAAGGTTGAAGCGGCGATCAAGCAGTTGGACTATGTGCCGAGTGCCGTCGCCCGCTCACTCAAAGCCAAGACCACCGCCACCATCGGCCTGCTGGTGCCCAATAGCCTTAACCCGTATTTTGCCGAACTGGCGCGGGGCATCGAGGATTACTGTGAGCGTAATGGGTATTGCGTGATCCTCTGCAACTCCGACGATAACGCCGAGAAGCAGCGCAGCTACCTGCGCGTATTGCTGGAGAAGCGCATTGACGGCTTGATCGTGACCTCGGTAGGTGGCGATGACAGCGGCCTTGCTGCGGGATTGAGCGCGGTGCGCACGCCCATGGTGATTGTCGACCGGGCATTGGACGGCATTGATGTCGACCTGGTGCGTATCGACCACGAGGAAGGCGCTTACCTGGCGACCCGGCACTTGCTTGAACTGGGGCACCGGGACATCGCCTGCATTGGTGGCCCCGGCCACACCCGTGTGGCGCAAATGCGGCTTGCGGGCTACCACCGTGCGTTGCATGAGGCGGGCGTGGAAGTAATGGCCAGTCGCACCCTGGAAAGCGACTTCACCAGCACCGGAGGGTATGCCGCTGCGGTACAGTTGCTGTCGGAAAACCCGCCGAGTGCGATTTTCGCCAGTAACGACATGATCGGTTTCGGTGTATTACGTGCGGCAGCCGAGCGCAATATTCGTGTGCCTGGCGAGCTGTCGGTGATCGGTTTTGACGATATTCAAATGGGCCGCTACGTGTACCCGGCGCTGACCACGGTCGGACAGTCAATCCTGCAATTGGGCGAGACGGCCGCCGAACTCTTATTGCGACGAATTGCGACACCCCAACTGCCGATCGATCAGCGCATCGTGACGCCAAGCATTGTGTTGCGTGAGTCAACGGCGCCGTTTGCCGGTGTGTTCGCCCAATACCGCTGAACCGAATTGATGAGTACTGATGTATGCCAGCAAAAGTAGTGGTAATAGGCAGCTTGAACATGGATTTGGTCACCCGCGCCAGTCGCTTGCCGCGCGCCGGTGAAACCCTGATTGGCCAAACGTTTTCCACCGTGCCGGGCGGCAAGGGCGCCAATCAGGCAGTGGCTTCGGCGCGCCTGGGCGCTGATGTGGCGATGATTGGCTGCGTCGGCACGGACGCCTACGGCACTCAATTGCGCGACGCGTTGCTGGTGGAGGGCATTGATTGCCAGGCCGTCAGCTCGGTAGACGGCTCGAGCGGCGTGGCATTGATTGTGGTGGATGACAGCAGCCAGAACGCGATTGTGATCGTTGCGGGAAGCAACGGTGAGCTGACGCCGGCTTCGTTGCAGTTGGCCGATGCGGTGTTGCAGGCGGCCGATGTGATCGTCTGCCAATTGGAAGTCCCTATGGACACCGTGGGCCATGCGCTTAAGCGCGGTCGTGAACTGGGCAAGACGGTGATCCTCAATCCGGCACCGGCCAGCGGCCCGTTGCCGAAGGAATGGTACGCCTCGATCGACTATCTGATTCCGAACGAAAGCGAAGCCGGTGAATTAACTGGCGTGACCGTCGACTCCCTCGACAGCGCCAAGGTCGCCGCGACGCAGTTGATCAAAGCGGGCGCCGGAAAAGTGATCATCACTCTGGGTGCACAGGGCGTGCTGTTTGCCGATGGCAACGGCTTTGAGCACCTGGTGGCGCCCAAAGTAAAGGCGGTGGACACCACTGCGGCCGGTGACACCTTCGTGGGTGGTTTTGCCGCCGCGCTTGCCAACGGTAAAAGCGAAGCCGAGGCCATTCGCTTTGGTCAAGTCGCCGCTGCGCTGTCGGTCACCCGCGCCGGTGCACAACCCTCTATCCCTGCATTGCAGGACGTTCAAGGTTTTATACCCTCATGAAAAAGACACCTCTGCTCAATATCGCCCTGTCGCGCGTGATCGCGTCTCTCGGTCATGGTGACATCCTGGTGATTGGCGACGCCGGCCTGCCAGTGCCACCGGGCGTCGAGTTGATCGACCTGGCGCTGACTCAGGGCATTCCTGATTTCATCAGCACCCTGCGCATTGTGTTGAGTGAGATGCAGGTCGAAAGCCATGTATTGGCGGAAGAAATCCTGCTCAAGCAGCCTCCTGCGCTCACCTCGCTCAACTCCCTGACAGAACAGGCTGCCCTCGGCGAGCGTCGCCTGGTCAGCCACGAAGAATTCAAGCAGCTCAGCCGCAAGGCCCGCGCCGTGGTGCGCACTGGCGAGTGCCAGCCTTATTGCAATATCGCGCTGGTGTCCGGCGTAACCTTCTAGAGTTTTCTTACGACAAGGAGTGTGTCATGCAACGTGGTCTTCCAACCCTGAAAAACCTGTTTCGGAGTGTCCTGCTTTTGTCCGCGCTCACAGCCGCCAGCGCCCAAGCGGCGGAAAAAATCGACCTGATCATCGATACCGACCCAGGTGCCGATGACGTAGTGGCCTTGCTGTTTGCCATGGCCTCTCCGGAGGAACTGAGCATTCGTGCGCTGACCACCGTCGCCGGTAACGTGCGCCTGGACAAGACTTCCCGCAACGCTCGCCTGGCTCGTGAGTGGGCAGGGCGTGAGGAAATTCCTGTGTACGCAGGCGCGCCAAAACCGATGCTGCGCACGCCGATTTACGCTGAGAATATTCACGGCAAGGAAGGTATCTCCGGTGTCACCGTGCATGAGCCCAAAAAAGGCCTGGCTGACGGCAACGCGGTCGACTACCTGATCAAAACGCTCAGCACTGCCAAGCCGCACAGCATCACCATCGCCATGCTCGGCCCACAGACCAACCTGGCGCTGGCGTTGACCCAGGCTCCGGAAATCACCCAAGGCATCAAGGAAGTGGTGGTGATGGGCGGTGCGCACTTCAATGGTGGCAATATCACTCCGGTGGCTGAGTTCAACTTGTTCGCGGACCCTATCGCCGCTGAAATCGTGCTCAAAAGTGGCGTCAAGCTGACCTATCTGCCGTTGGACGTGACCCACAAGGTGCTGACCAGCGAAGCGCGCCTGAAGAAAATCGCAGCGATTAACAACAATGCGAGCAAAGTGGTTGGCGACATTCTCAATGAATACGTCAAAGGCGACATGGAGCACTACGGCATCCCGGGCGGCCCGGTACACGACGCTACCGTCATTGCTTATCTGCTCAAGCCGGCACTGTTCAGTGGGCGTGAGGTTAACGTGGTGGTGGACAGTCGCGAGGGTCCGACCTTCGGCCAGACCATCGTCGATTGGTATGACGGCTTGAAACAGCCGAAGAACGCGTTCTGGGTTGAAAACGGCGACGCCCAAGGCTTCTTCGATCTGCTGACCGAGCGCTTGGCGCGCCTGAAGTAATCTGTGTAGCGGTCGGCGCTCGCCGGCCGGTTCTTATTCGCGCTCGGGCTTGTGTGCGCCCATGTGATCGGCCGGGTACTTCTCGAATACCTGGCCGATGAAGGCCTGCGCGGCCTGAGTGCCGAGTTCCTTGACCAACAGGTCGATTCCGATGATTGCCAACTCCTCCGGGCTTCCGGGGCTGTAGGAGCTCTGTCCTTGAGGCCACTTGGCTTTGATGTCGGCTTGGAGGGTTACAGTGGTCATGGGGGGCTCGCGGGGTTGGAAGTGCTGGGTAGTGCGCTGGTACGCGGTTTTAATCGCGGCAGTTAACCATTTTTGCGTGGTCTTTGGCACTGCTACTTAGGCATGAGGTACTTCGGGTTGAGGCCGGCGCTGTGCGACACTGTTGTTCAATTCAATTGCCGGGGAACCCCAGGTGCAGATCGATTTGAACAACCCCGATAACCTCACGTTGGAGGCGGTTCGTCAACTGCTCGCCAGTGCCAGTGACGACGAGCATACCCAGTTACGAGTGACCAAGGCCGGTATCGCGTATATCTCCTCCGGGAAGGCCGTAGGCGGTGTCGAGATTGACGGCCTGCTGTTTCGCCTGGAAACCTGGGCGAAGGGTTCGGGTTATGTCGGTAAAGTCGCGGCCAGCGATGAGGTCTGGGTCATGCAGATTTTCAATGCGCTCGCGCAGAATTGGCCAACCCCACCGTTTGACTACATCGACATCTACTGAGTGCGTTCATATCTGGTGACGATTGACCGGGCGAATGCTCGCCCTGAGTCAGGCAGACTTGCCGTCAGCCGATTTACGTCTTGAAACCAAACGGCCAGATCGCGGTCGCACGATCTCTGTCCATTTTTATCATAGGAGGCTTCATGCCTTGGAAGCTCGCATCATTCGGCACTTTGTTGGCAGCACTCGCGTTGGCGGGTTGCAGCACCCCGGGTGCCCCAGAGCCAGGCAAAGGCGTCGCCGCTGCTGACGCAGGCCATAGCCGTTGTGAGTCGAAAGCTGCCGAATTCGCCATTGGCCAGAAAGCCTCGCCTCAGTTGCTGGATCAGGCGCGTACCCGTGCCGGCGCGCAGAACGCGCGGATCCTCAAGCCTAACGACATGATCACTCTGGAATACCGCTCCGACCGCTTGAACCTGAACACCGACGACAACCTGGTGATCACACGGGTCAACTGCGGCTGATAGCGCCCCGGCTTTTGCAGCGCCCATAAAAAACCCCGTCACATGGACGGGGTTTTTTTAGCTCAGCACAGAATTACTCTGGGCGAACCTGTGCAGCTTGCATACCCTTTTGGCCTTTCTCAGCCACGAAGGAAACGGTTTGGCCTTCTTTCAGGCTTTTGAAACCGTCGCTTTCGATAGCTTTGAAGTGTACGAACAGGTCGTCACCGCCACCTTGAGGAGTGATGAAGCCGAAGCCTTTTTCATCGTTGAACCATTTAACGGTGCCGGATTGGCGATTAGACATGGTGTATCTCCAAGAAACATATATTTTCAGTAGTGCTGTGCTGCTCAGGCCAACTGGGCACACTTGGCTATCATAGTCGAAATGTTCGGCTTGGGAGCCCCCCCAAGGCATTGTTTGCTAATCAATGACGTAGCGTTTAGTGCCTTGATCGGCTAAAAGCCCCGATCTACGGGGCTTTGCTGCGAAATATCAGCTGTTAAAAAAAGCCGTAAAAGCTGCGTAATTTGTGAGAAATGGCAGTTTTAAGGCTTTTTTTTCAGCGAAATGGCTGCCTGATCAGTGGTCGTTCTTACTTTTTCTTCACGACTTTGCAAGACGAAATAGCCGTGACCGCTTTGTTTTTAAGCTCCTGCTTGGCGTTCTGGTTGGTCATGAGCTCCTTGATTTCAGCGGTGCTCAATTCCGCATTGATCTTGTCGGCGCCACATTCGCAATGGTCTTTGGCGGTTTTGGCGTCAACGCTCTGCTGAGCGGCCGACGTGCAGTCTTTGACGAAGTTTTCCCGTTCAGCGGCCGAAGGCCAGTTCGATGGGGCTGCAGCCTGTGCACCGAAGGAGAGGAAGGCCAGCGATGCAGCAAGCGCGAAGGTCGAGGAAAAACGCATAGTTAAAGGCTCCTGAAGTCTTGAGGACGAACGGCGATTCTCGGTGTGTTTGAGGCCTGTCGTACAGCTCAAGTTCACTTTTGCAGCTATAAACGCTGGAATTTGTATTTCGTAAGGCCGTGTCGGCGCGATGACCGTTCATCTGTGCTAGGATCCTGCGCTTGGCTATTTACAGGCGTGCCAATTGCCGCCTTGCCATGTTCTTTTTTGAGTTCACTCCAGTCACTCTGGTTCGATTATCGGTTGGCCGAAAGGCTCCTGCCGCTGTAAGGCAGGCGTTCATCACTGAACGGCCTGGTGTTGGATCTTGTACTGGCTCATCCCAACCCACGTGACCTTTGGTAGGGGTCACCACTAGGAGAGGAGGCGCCATGCCAACTATTACTCTTCCCGATGGCAGTCAACGTTCATTCGATCATTCGGTTTCCGTAGCCGAGGTCGCCGCATCCATTGGTGCTGGCCTGGCCAAGGCCACCGTGGCCGGCAAGGTCGACGGCAAGCTGGTTGACGCCAGTGACCTGATCACCGCCGATGCCAGCCTGCAAATCATTACGCCGAAGGATCAAGAGGGGCTGGAGATCATTCGCCACTCTTGTGCCCACCTGATTGGCCATGCGGTCAAGCAGCTGTACCCGACCGCGAAGATGGTCATCGGCCCGGTCATTGACGAAGGCTTCTATTACGATATCGCCTACGAGCGTCCTTTCACTCCGGACGACCTGGCGGCGATCGAGGCGCGCATGCACGCGCTGATCGAAAAAGATTACGACGTCATCAAGAAAGTCACGCCGCGCGCCGAAGTGATCGACGTGTTCACCGCGCGTGGTGAGGACTACAAGCTGCGTCTGGTGGAAGACATGCCGGACGAACAGGCCATGGGCCTGTATTACCACGAAGAATACGTCGACATGTGCCGTGGCCCGCACGTGCCGAACACACGCTTCCTCAAGTCGTTCAAGTTGACCAAGTTGTCCGGCGCCTACTGGCGCGGGGATGCGAAGAACGAGCAATTGCAGCGGATCTACGGCACTGCCTGGGCTGACAAGAAGCAACTGGCTGCCTACATCCAGCGCATCGAAGAAGCCGAAAAACGCGACCACCGCAAGATCGGCAAGCGCCTGAACCTGTTCCACCTTCAGGAAGAGGCGCCGGGCATGGTGTTCTGGCACCCGAACGGCTGGACCCTGTACCAGGTGCTCGAGCAGTACATGCGCAAGGTTCAGCGCGATAACGGCTACCTGGAGATCAAGACTCCGCAAGTCGTTGATCGCGGCCTGTGGGAGAAATCCGGGCACTGGGCCAACTACGCCGACAACATGTTCACCACCCAGTCGGAAAACCGCGACTACGCCATCAAGCCGATGAACTGCCCGTGCCACGTGCAGGTGTTCAACCAAGGCCTGAAGAGCTACCGCGAGTTGCCGATGCGTCTGGCCGAATTCGGTGCCTGCCACCGTAACGAGCCGTCGGGTGCGCTGCACGGCATCATGCGTGTGCGTGGCTTCACTCAGGATGACGCCCACATCTTCTGCACCGAAGAGCAGATGCAGTCCGAATCCGCTGCGTTCATCAAGCTGACCATGGACGTTTATCGCGATTTCGGCTTCACCGAAGTCGAAATGAAGCTGTCCACTCGTCCGGAAAAACGCGTCGGCTCCGACGAGCTGTGGGATCGCGCCGAAGCTGCATTGGCCGCAGCGCTAGACAATGCGGGCCTTGCGTACGATCTGCAGCCGGGTGAGGGCGCCTTCTACGGTCCGAAAATTGAGTTCTCGCTGAAAGATTGTCTTGGTCGTGTCTGGCAATGTGGTACTTTGCAGCTCGATTTTAACCTGCCGATCCGTTTGGGAGCCGAATACGTCTCCGAAGACAACAGCCGTAAGCACCCGGTTATGCTGCACCGGGCGATCCTCGGCTCGTTCGAACGTTTCGTCGGTATCCTGATCGAGCACTACGAGGGTGCATTCCCTGCGTGGCTGGCTCCGACCCAGGCAGTGATCATGAATATCACTGATAAACAGGCCGATTTTGCCGCTGAAGTTGAAAAAACTCTCAACGAAAGCGGATTTCGTGCCAAGTCCGACTTGAGAAATGAAAAGATCGGCTTTAAAATCCGCGAGCATACTTTGCTCAAGGTTCCCTATCTTTTGGTTATCGGAGATCGGGAAGTCGAGATGCAGACTGTCGCTGTGCGTACTCGTGAAGGTGCTGACCTGGGCTCGATGCCCGTCGCCCAGTTCGCTGAGTTCCTCGCGCAAGCGGTTTCCCGGCGTGGTCGCCCAGATTCGGAGTAATTATTATTAAGCGTGAAATGAGACAAGATAAACGAGCTGCACCGAAAGCCCCGATCAACGAGAATATCTCGGCACGCGAGGTTCGGTTAATTGGCGCTGACGGCGAGCAGATTGGCATCGTCTCGATTGATGAAGCGCTTCGTATTGCTGAAGAGTCCAAATTGGACCTGGTGGAAATTTCCGCCGATGCAATCCCACCCGTTTGCCGGGTGATGGACTACGGCAAGTCGATCTTCGAGAAGAAGAAGCAGATTGCTGCAGCGAAGAAGAACCAGAAGCAGATTCAAGTAAAAGAAATCAAGTTTCGTCCAGGGACGGAGGAAGGGGATTACCAGGTAAAACTGCGCAACCTGGTACGTTTCCTGAGTGATGGGGACAGGGCCAAGGTATCCTTGCGATTCCGCGGCCGTGAGATGGCCCACCAGGAGCTGGGGATGGAGCTCCTCAAGCGGGTTGAAGCTGACCTGTTGGAGTACGGTTCTGTCGAGCAGCATCCTAAGATGGAAGGACGCCAGCTGATTATGGTCATCGCCCCGAAAAAGAAGAAGTAATCAACAGGGCACGGCAGGCCTTCTGATTATGTTTATCAACTGAATGCGGAGTATCCGAACATGCCAAAGATGAAGACTAAAAGTGGTGCTGCTAAGCGGTTTCTGAAAACTGCTAACGGTATCAAGCACAAGCACGCTTTCAAGAGCCACATCCTGACCAAAATGTCGACCAAGCGTAAGCGTCAACTGCGCGGTAGCAGCTTGCTGCATCCGTCTGACGTGGCAAAAGTCGAGCGCATGCTGCGCCTTCGTTAATTTTTGGATCAAGAATAGAGGAAGTAACTCATGGCTCGTGTAAAGCGTGGCGTCATTGCCCGTAAGCGTCACAAAAAAATTCTGAAACTTGCTAAAGGCTACTACGGCGCGCGTTCACGCGTATTCCGTGTTGCCAAGCAAGCGGTAATCAAGGCAGGCCAATACGCCTACCGTGACCGTCGTCAGAAAAAACGTCAGTTCCGCGCTCTGTGGATCGCTCGTATCAACGCTGGTGCACGTGTTAACGGTCTGTCCTACAGCCGTTTCATCGCTGGCCTGAAAAAAGCGTCCATCGAAATCGACCGTAAGGTTCTGGCTGAACTGGCCGTGAACGATAAAGCGGTGTTTGCTGCGATTGTCGAGAAAGCTAAAGCCACTTTGGCTTAAGTACCCCCGACAGTCACCCTGGGTTGCTCCTGCAGCCCAAGGTGGTAAACGTCATAAATAGGGGAAGAGCCTTCAAGCTCTTCCCCTATTTTGTATCTGGAGTCTGTACATGGAAAACCTGGACGCGCTCGTTGCTCAAGCTCTTGAGGCTGTGCAAAGCGCTGAAGATATCAATGCCCTGGAGCAAATCCGGGTTCACTACCTTGGCAAAAAGGGTGAATTGACTCAGGTGATGAAGACCCTGGGGAATTTGCCGGCTGAAGAGCGTCCGCAAGTCGGTGCGCTGATCAACGTCGCCAAGGAGCGTGTCACAGAGGTTCTCAATGCGCGCAAGGCGTCGCTCGAGGAGGCCGATCTTGCGGCCAAGCTCGCCGCCGAGTCCATTGACGTCACCTTGCCTGGCCGTGGCCAGGCCTCGGGCGGTCTGCATCCGATCACCCGGACTCTGGAACGTATCGAGCAGTTCTTCACCCATATTGGCTACGGCATTGCCGAAGGCCCTGAGGTCGAAGACGACTATCACAACTTCGAGGCGCTCAACATCCCAGGCCATCACCCGGCCCGGTCGATGCACGACACCTTCTATTTCAACGCGAACATGCTGTTGCGCACCCATACCTCGCCGGTACAGGTCCGCACCATGGAAGCGAACAAGCCGCCGATCCGCATCGTCTGCCCAGGCCGTGTGTACCGTAGCGACTCGGATATCACCCATTCGCCGATGTTCCACCAGGTCGAAGGCCTGCTGGTTGATCGCGACATCAATTTCGCCGACCTCAAAGGCACCATCGAAGAATTCCTGCGGGTGTTCTTCGAGAAGGAGCTGGCGGTACGTTTCCGTCCTTCGTTCTTCCCGTTCACCGAGCCATCCGCCGAAGTCGATATGGAGTGCGTGATGTGCAGCGGTAAAGGCTGCCGCGTCTGCAAACAGACCGGCTGGCTGGAAGTGATGGGCTGCGGCATGGTTCACCCCAACGTGCTGCGCATGTCCGGGATCGACCCGGAAGAGTTCTCGGGCTTTGCCTTCGGCATGGGCGTTGAGCGTCTGGCCATGCTGCGTTACGGCGTGAACGACTTACGTCTGTTCTTCGACAACGACTTGCGGTTCCTCGCGCAATTTCGCTAGTCGTAACGAATCTTTAGGAGAGCAGGATGAAATTCAGTGAACAATGGCTGCGTGGCTGGGTAAGCCCGCAGGTAGATCGCGACGAGCTGGTTGCTCGTCTGTCGATGGCCGGCCTTGAGGTCGATAGCGTAACGCCGGCCGCCGGTGTTTTCAGCGGCGTGGTCGTGGGCGAGGTGCTCAGCACCGAGCAGCACCCTGATGCTGATAAATTGCGGGTGTGCCAGGTCAGCAATGGCACCGAAACCTTCCAGGTCGTATGCGGAGCGCCAAACGTGCGCCCGGGCCTGAAGATTCCGTTCGCCATGATCGGCGCCGAACTGCCCGGCGACTTCAAGATCAAGAAAGCCAAGCTGCGTGGCGTTGAGTCCAACGGCATGCTCTGCTCCCAGGCAGAACTGCAAGTGGGCGAGGGCAACGACGGCCTGATGGAGCTGCCGGCTGACGCACCCGTAGGCCAGGACGTTCGTGTCTACCTGGCGCTGGAAGACGCCAGCATCGAGGTCGACCTGACCCCGAACCGTGGCGATTGCCTGTCCCTCGCTGGCCTGGCCCGTGAAGTCGGCGCGTTGTACAACGTTCCGGTCACCCGCCCCGTGGTTGCCGCAGTCGCTGCCGTGCACGAGGAAGTGCGCCCGATTGAAGTGCTGGCGCCCAACGCTTGCCCACGCTACCTGGGCCGTGTGATCCGTAACGTCGACCTCTCCAAGCCAACCCCGCTGTGGATGGTTGAGCGCCTGCGTCGCGCCGATGTGCGCAGCATCGACGCTGCCGTCGACATCACCAACTACGTGATGCTGGAGCTGGGCCAACCGTTGCACGCGTTCGATCTCGCCGAAATCAATGGCGGTATCCGCGTGCGCATGGCCGAAGAAGGCGAGAAGCTGGTCTTGCTCGACGGCCAGGAAGTCAGCCTGCGCGCTGATACCCTGGTCATCGCCGACCATTCCCGCGCCCTGGCGATTGCCGGCGTGATGGGTGGCGAGCACAGCGGCGTGTCCGCGACCACTCGCGATATTTTCCTCGAAAGCGCGTTCTTCGATCAGATCGCCATCGCCGGCAAGGCGCGTTCTTACGGCCTGCACACCGATGCTTCGCATCGTTACGAGCGTGGCGTGGACTGGAAGCTGGCCCGTGAAGCCATGGAGCGCGCCACTGGCCTGCTGCTGGAGATCACCGGTGGCGACGCCGGCCCGATCACCGAAACCGTCAACGAACAGTACCTGCCGTCCGTTGCCCCTATTACGCTGCGCGCCAAAAGCGTCGAGCAAATGCTCGGCCTGGTGATCGAGCCTGCGCAGATCGAGCAATTGTTGTCGGCACTTGGCCTTGGCATTTCCGCTGGCGCCGAAGGGCAGTGGCACGTTGAAGTGCCAAGCCATCGTTTCGATATCAGCCTTGAAGTTGATCTGATCGAAGAGCTGGCCCGTCTGTATGGCTATAACCGTCTGCCGGTGCGCTACCCGCAAGCGCGCCTGGCACCGCAACCCAAGGCCGAAGCGCGTGCGCACCTGCCTGAGTTGCGTCGCCTGCTGGTTGCCCGTGGCTACCAGGAAGCCGTGACCTATAGCTTCATCGATCCGAAGCAGTTCGAACTGTTCAACCCAGGTGTCGAGCCGTTGCTGTTGGCTAACCCGATCTCCAACGACATGGCCGCCATGCGCTCGTCGCTGTGGCCAGGCTTGGTCAAGGCACTTTCGCATAACCTGAACCGTCAGCAGGATCGCGTACGCATGTTCGAAAGCGGCCTGCGTTTCGTCGGCCAACTCGACGGCCTGAAGCAAGAGCCGATGCTCGCCGGTGTGGTGTGCGGTAGCCGGCTGCCGGAAGGCTGGGCACAGGGCCGTGACGCCGTGGACTTCTTCGACGTTAAAGCTGATGTAGAAGCGGTATTGGGCTTTGCCGGTGCACTGAACGACTTCACGTTCGTGCCAGGCAATCATCCAGCGTTGCACCCGGGCCAGACTGCGCGTATCGAGCGCGAAGGGCGCTTGGTGGGCTTCGTCGGTGCGATCCACCCCGAGCTGTCGAAAACCCTCGGTCTCGACCGTCCTGTGTTCGTTTTTGAGCTGGTGCTGGCGGAAGTGGCGTCGGGCAAAATGCCTAAATTCAGCGAGTTGTCGCGCTTCCCTGAAGTGCGTCGTGACCTGGCGCTGATTGCCGACCGTGACGTGGCCGCCACTGCTGTTCTGGATGTAATCCGTGAAAATGCAGGGGAATGGCTGACAGACCTCAGGCTATTTGACGTCTATCAGGGTAAAGGCATTGATCCGCATAGAAAAAGCCTTGCAGTTGGCTTGACCTGGCAGCATCCATCGCGCACTCTTAATGACGATGAGGTGAATACCACGACACAAAATATCCTCACCTCGCTCGAACAAAGGTTGAACGCCACGTTAAGGAAGTGACGTATGGGGGCTTTGACGAAAGCTGAGATGGCGGAACGTCTGTACGAAGAGTTGGGTCTGAACAAGCGCGAGGCCAAGGAATTGGTCGAGCTGTTTTTTGAAGAAATCAGGCACGCTCTGGAAGACAACGAACAGGTCAAATTGTCCGGTTTCGGCAATTTTGACCTGCGGGACAAACGCCAGCGGCCTGGCCGCAATCCAAAAACGGGAGAAGAAATCCCGATCACGGCTCGCCGTGTGGTCACCTTTCGTCCAGGGCAGAAGTTGAAGGCCCGAGTTGAGGCTTATGCTGGAACCAAGTCATAACGACGAGCTACCCGTCATCCCAGGCAAACGCTACTTCACCATCGGTGAAGTCAGCGAGCTCTGTGCGGTCAAACCGCACGTGCTGCGCTATTGGGAGCAGGAGTTTCCTCAACTCAACCCCGTCAAACGCACCGGGAACCGTCGGTATTATCAGCGCCAGGATGTGCTGATGATCCGACAGATCCGCGCGTTGCTTTACGATCATGGGTTCACCATCAGCGGCGCGCGCCAGCGTATGTCCGGTGATGAAGCCAAAGACGACACCACCCAATACAAGCAATTGATCCGCCAGATGATCTCCGAACTCGAAGATGTGCTGGTGGTTTTGAAGAAATAACCCAGGCTTTTAAAATACTTCCACATTTCAAAAGCTTGCGGTATATTCCTGATCGCTTCGTTGCGAAGCGAACCCAGTAACACGCCTAGTCGGGGCGTAGCGCAGTCCGGTAGCGCACTAGCATGGGGTGCTAGGGGTCGAGTGTTCGAATCACTCCGTCCCGACCATATTTTTCAATGAGTTAGCCCAATCTTTCCAGATTGGGCTTTTTCATGCCTACGAAATTACTCCCACATTTACTCCCACGGAGAATCTGTACCCTCGCAATAAAGAGCACTCGCTAATCCGCCTCATCTCTTCAGCTGAACATCTCGTTGATTTCCGTATCAGCACGGCCCAAGGATTTCATCGAGATGTTGCCTGCTTCGTTTTCACCAACGTGCCAGAGCGAAAATTTCGGAAGGTTGAGCCAGGCCGGACGCTGTGCCGCGACTGGATACGCCGAGCGGGTTTCATAGGTAGCTGCACCGTCGATAATCGAAACCAGCGCAATACCGTGAGCTTTGGCATATTTGATCGCTCCTGATTGAAATCCTGATGTGGTGAACAGCATTCCTTTATGAGCGCCCACAGATCTGACCTTGTCGTGCAGCACTTGAACCAACTCTCGTTCGACTGCGCTACGGTATTTTTTGCACTCAATCAGAACCTTGAATTCGGCGCCTCCAAAGGCTTGGAATTTCGCTAGTACGTCGATCTGGTAGGTTGAGTCGTAGCTCTCCACCTTCGCGTCATGAGTCACCTCTAGCGAGGTCAGCTCACCACCTTGCTTGAGGATCCAGTCCCTGACCAACCGCTCAAATTCAGTGGCTGTGATTTCGAGATAGGAGTTCGCCATTGGTGGAAACATTTGTCGTCCTTAAACTGAGAGATTGCCCGTCCAGCTTGCGGCTATTGGGTAAATTTAGTGCGACGGCGCGCAACTTGAGGTGTTGGGTTGGCATGACAGGAGAGCCATGCCCTCCATAAAAGAAATATAGCCCTATGCCATTCAAACTCACTAGGATGAGTTAAATTCGCCTAGCAAGGTCAGTGGTGCCCCGCGAGCTCTTAGCGCTTGGGGTTCGCTGAAGCGTACGGACAGCTTAGCGGAGTGAGCTCATGCTCGAGAAAATCATAAGCATCGACAACGTCGGGGTTCTGAAAAAAGCAGCTCAGCGACCTGTCGAGCTTCAGAAAGTCAGTCTAATTTATGCCGATAACGCTAGGGGGAAGTCGACGTTGTCGTCTGTGCTACTAGCCTGCTCTACTTTCGATGCCAAGGATGTCTCAGATAGGAAGACTGTCGGGGCGACACTCCCTCAAAAAGTCGCTTTACGGTTCAACCAAGGGGCACCGGGCGGGGCCTTCAACGTCCAGTTTGACGGCAATGCCTGGGCGGGGCAGAAACCCAATTTGCATGTGTTTAACCAAGCTTTCGTTGATCGGAATGTGTATGCCAGCTCAGGTGTGCTTCCGGAGCAGAGGGAGGCGCTGCTAGATCTTGCACTAGGTGACGCAGCAGTAGCACAGCGCACTAAATTTGATGCTGAGACCATTGCCGTGAAGGAGAGCACAGTAACGGTCAACTCTGCGGAGGCAGCTCTTCAAGGCTATCGAGGACAGCTTCCGCTCGCTCAGTACATCAAGCTTGCTTCTATTCCAGATGCGGATGACCTGATTGTTCAAACCGATAAGCTAATAGCCGAAGCTCGAGCCTCTGATCAAATTCGTCGGCGTCCTGAATTCCGGCCAGCGCCGTATCCAGCTTTCAATTTTGACGATATTCCTAGCCTGTTGGAGAGCTCGTTCGAGAGTATCTCCATCACTGCAGAGGAAACAGCGAAAGCTCACTTCGCGAAGCATAATGGAACAGCGACAGAGCGCTGGGCTGCTGAAGGGTTGCAGCACCAACCAGATAATGAATGTCCATTCTGTGGCCAGCCAACTCGGGATCTCGGCCTGCTCAAGGCATTCAAACTCTACTTTGACGGTTCCTATTCGGAGTACCAAAAACGTATCAATCAGCTTCGCCATTTGGTCAAGGAGCGTGTCGGAGAACAGCAACTTGCAAGCTGGCGCGCATGCAATGAGTACAACCAAGGGCTACGCAGCGTCTGGTCTGAGACCTCGCTAATTGATGAAATTCCCGAGCTGGATTTCGAGAAAGCCGCCTCGCTGCTTCAATGTGTTGAGGTGGCGTTGCTCGAAATCGTAGCCGCCAAGGAGGGTAATCCTCTCGATGCTTTGGATTCAAAGCCATTTATGGCTGCCGTCGCTATGCTTAGTGAGCTGAGCGATCAAGCTCGCATCTTCAATGAGCAGATTGGTGAACTCAATGGTCGCATCTTGGCATATAAACAGAGGCTCGCAGCACCTGATATAGCAGCTCTGAGTGAACAAAGGGAAATGCTTACAATCACCAAAAACAGATTCAGTGCTGAGGTGCTGAAATTGATTGATGGGCTGGATGCTGCAAAGACTCAGTTGCGGACTGCAGAGCGTGCGAGGGAAGCTGCACGCACTGAGTTAGACCATTTGATGGCCGCAACATTGCTAACTTTCCAAGATGCGATTAACGGTTGGTTACGAAGCTTTTCAGCGCCTTTTGAAATCGATTCCCTAGGCTCCACTCATCTAGGAGGCGGCCTCCGTTCGGAATACGTGCTCAAGATCAGAGGTGCTCGTGTGGTGATCGGGCCTAAAACTACCGGCGACTTGTCGTTCCATGCAGCATTGAGTGAGGGTGACAAGCGAACGCTCGCTTTCGCTTTCTTCCTTGCACGCCTATTTGCGGATCCGAAGCGAACTGAAACGACAGTCGTCTTGGATGACGTGTTCACCAGTTTGGATAGACACCGACGACACAACACAGTGGAAGCGGTACTAAAAATGGTAGCTGAATGCTCGCAGGTAATCGCCCTTGGGCATGATGCGCACTTCCTCAGGGAGGTGAAACGTCGTGTAGAGCGAAAAAAAATTGCGATTGCCGGCGAATACTCTCTCCATCGCGATGCTGAAGAGTACAGCTACTTGGACAGCTTTGATCTGGATGCATACTGTTCATCGGATTACTACAAGCACTATCAGCTTGTTGAGCGCTTCATCGCAGGGGATCAAACTTGCAGCATGCTTGAAGTGGCGAAGGCTCTGCGCCTGCTGGTAGAAGGGCATCTGCATCGATGCTTTCCGAAGAAGTTCAAGGAAGGCCAGACGGTGGGAGATATGTTGGGCCAGGTCAAAGCTGCTGCGCCCCCGAACCCCCTGGCTTTGCTCCTGCCTTTGCATGCGGATCTAGTGAGTTTTAATGAGTTCGCTGCTGCCTTCCATCACGATACGTCAGGGGGCTACACCAGGGTTGAGATCAATCAGGCAGAGCTACTTCCGTTTGCCAAAGGTGCTCTGGGCTTCATCCAGATGAGGACGTTTCGGTAAGCCTGTTTACGTGAGCGGTGAGCGGTGAGCGGTGAGCGGTGGCGCCTCATATTGAGGGTCACCGCAGGGGGGCTTAGTGATGTTATTGTCAGCTAGCTTTTAACATTCATGGAGGAGGGGTACAGTGAAGAAGCATTACTTATTCATCGATGAGTCTGGTGGGAAAGGATATGCAGATAATCGGGAGCGTTTTCCTGGTGAGCTAGGCGTGATCGCAGGGTATCTCATTCCTGATGTATATATAAAGATTTATAGGGATGAAATTGAAGGTTGCCTATCTAATATTGAAAGTTCAGGGAAGATTCATATAGCTGAGATGGAAGATAAGCGTGAAGTTAGGGGCAAGGTATTTGAGACCTTCGGAAGGCTGGCAATACCGTGGATGTATGAGGCGATCTTCGTGGAGGGGTTCTATCAGTCAGAATTCTGCGAAGGTAGAGGTGGCTGTCGGTCGCACACTGAACTATTGCATGCAAAGATCTTCATCGGCTTGATGCTTAAGGTTTTTGCATCTTTACATAAGTTCAAGGAGCTGGGTGTAGAGCTTGTGGTTGTTTCTGATAATCTAGATAAGGGTGTCATAAAAAAACTTTTCAAAGAGCTCGAGGATCACCTAGCTCTGCTCAAGGAGGGTGAGTTAAAACGTCAGTTTAAAGTTTATGATAAGGCTACTGGCGAATTACTTCACTGTACGTCTCGGGCTACAATGGATAATGTTCCTCACTATCCTGGTCTTGATATAAGCATCACGTGCGAAAATTCGTCAATGACATTCGTGTCTGACGTATTAGCTAATAGTGTAAATTATTATCTCATGGAGAAATTCAAGGTTGATCCTCAATTGTTACCAAACTCAAGGCAGGCGATAGCCGATCACCCAATGGTTCGGTCACTTTTGTGGGCGTACGATGCCAATGAGCAAGAAATTTCAAATCTGAGTGACATCCTGTATAGGAGGGAGCAGAAGCATCTATCGCTCTCGAATGCTGATTTATTACCAAGTAATAATCCCTCAACGCTAATTGGCTTTCAAAACTGAGTTTTCTCATGCTTGACGACATAGAAAATCAAGAGCGGAACGAGCCAAACCGAAATCATCCGGGCGTCGATATCGACGCCTTCCGCTAAGCTGCTTTGGTTGAACGTCACAGCGCCGGCATCGGTATTGTAAGGCTAGCGTTCCGCAGCACTGATGAAAACGTGGTTGCTCGAGCCCATCCAGCAAACCTAGCGGGTACTCATGAAAAGTGACTGCCGTTCCGAAATGCCACGTCGTGGACGACGAAATTTGGGCGGTAGCTGGTAGCACAGGTAAGCTCATAATGGAGCTGCCGGCCATGCAATTGACGGGCTGAAGAATGTGACAGGTCATTCTGGGTAGTAATTAACTCTTGGTATCAATGAATTTTTCAAATCTCCAAGCCGCAGATATCCCTTGATGATCTAGTATCGAATAAATGCTTGCGAAAATGGTTTCACCCTCACTAATGTCAAGGGTGCTGATTTGAGCAATATTTTCTTCGGTCAGATCTACGATGACGTACTGGTATGAAGGAATATGACGTAGGGTGGTTTCTTTTGGCGAACTTTCAAGGTCGATTTCTTCGACACGAAAGAAACCCGCTTGCGAGACTTTATCGCCTGGATCGGAAATGGCTATGTCTAGCTTGAGTTCATCTGCCATAAAGTACCGAAGCTTCATGGTGAACTCTTCCTGATTTAACGTATCCCCGAACGAAGTTTTGTAAGTCTGTTGGTGAGCAAAATCCTCAATGATTCGAGTAATAATTTCGCCTGTTTTGTATGATGTGTTCGAGGCAGCGAAAAGTTCTTTGTAGATGGCTTTTAGGCTGTTAATGCAGTTCAGAGCTTCGGTGGCGAGACTATTGTGGTCTCGGATTTTAAAGTCGTCATTGAAGTGTAGGCATTCGTTCCTAATTATTCGTATGGCATCAAAGGCCTTGTGCGTCGTTTCGGATAGCTCGCCTCTATCTTTTAACTTTTGAAGTCGTACATGTTGCGTCAAGCCGGCTAGGTCAGGGTGGTTAATTTTGATAGCATAATATTTGCAGAGGTCTTCACTGGCAATGCCTGTCAATGCGATAGTGCTATAAAACGCTCCAAGTGAGTATGTTAGCTCCGCCTCTTTGATGAGACGAATAAAGTCTCCCGTTTCCTCGACGATGCCGATATTGTTAATCTGCCATTTTCGGTCGGTTATTTTGTCAATCTCACTGTTTACCCATGTTTTAAATGAGTATTTGTAAGCTGATTTATCTCGTTCGATTAAATTCGCAAGCTCATCAGTGTCAGCATCTTTGTAGTCAAACTTAGTGCAGTCAAAATAGCGCATGTAAATTCCTTTTGATGAATCGTGGTGTGGTCGTTGCGGCTACTGATGTAGTCATGCGATTTTTTCATTATTCTTGGTAGCGAGAGCTGTAACCGTCGCAATGATCACACCCGCTGTAGTAGGTGTCCTCCTCAATATGAGTCGACTCATCATTGCAATATTCACAGGTGCCGTAATTGTCAGCAATATCAAAGCATTCAGCACAAAGATATTCATTTTCACTAACTTCTACTACTGACTCATAGCCTTGGCATGCGCCGCAGTTGACAGGGAAAGGATAATGGCCGCCATCTTTCACTGCGAGATAAGCTTCGCCTTCGTCGATAAAACCTGAGATTAAGTCATCTTGATCGAAGGCGTGTTGGCATTGGCTGCATGTGCTGGAAGAATCACCCTGAAATATCACAGGATGACTGCATTCACTACACTCAATTTGTACGCATGTCTGAGTAAATTGGCATACTAGGCATTCGGACTGATAAACTTCTTTAATTCCACCTTGGTGCTCGCTGGCATCAAAGGCGCATGATATGCAGGGCGTATAGATCCATCCTTCTGCCTTGCCCTTGTTTATACGGGGCTTACTGTCATCGTAGATGGCCTCCAGATAAAAAAGGTGGTTTCGTAGTTTTTTATCTAACGCTCCAATTTTTGTTCGCCAAGGTTGGTAGGTTTCTTTCCATTGTTGAAGCATCAAAATGTGTAGGTAATACCAGGAAGTAAGCTGTAGCTTAACTATCTCTTGAATTTTACTGGCCTGTTCTTTTTCATCACCAGTTGAGTGGAAGAAATGAACCATTCGATTGCGATGCTTTGTGATGGCCTTGAAGGCTTCGATCTGCTGCTTGTTTAATCCTGGTGGAATAATTTTGTTTATTCTGTTTATCGAGTCATCGAGAGATACCGATACAAAGCTTCCTGAAAGAAACTCACTGAGGTCAGGGTCTTTTCTCGGGGATACTACTAGGCTCCAATGCTCTTCCAATAATCTCGATTTTAGGATTAGTTCAATTGCAGCGTGAAAATGAATTACTGAATATTTAGGTTTTTTTCTTAGATCGCGTATGGACTGGTTAAGAAAGTCTATAGCGTTATCCATAAGCTGATGTAGTACGATATTCTGGTTTTTGTTTGTCATAGGATAGCCAAGGTTGCCTTTAGTTATTAGTTGTCTCTAGTGATGCTCTCGGGCATCTCAAAATTCTCCAGATTCTTAGTGGGGTATTGGCGGGAGCACTCAACGCACTGGCTCAACGAACGCTGATTTACGATGAGTGATGTTACAAGTTGCCGCCCGATGATATGGAGCATTCCATTGAGCGGCTACTTGACCATTTATCTCGAAAGCCGAACCCTTAGTCGACGAGCGCGCTCCTTGAAGGCAGTTTCTCCCCCCTCAAGAATTTCGCATACGCGCTCTCGGATCAACCTGTCCTCCAGTCCGCCCGATAAGTAGGTAATCGGAGGCAGTTGCCCGTTACCATGTGGGCCACACTCAGCGATGATGATCTGGTCGGCATCCGTATTCACCACCAGGTTGGCGTTATGGGTCACCATAATGACTTGCCGAGTCGACTTGGCGGCCATGAACAAAGGGACGAGATCGTTGTAGATTGACTTGGGGTCAAGGTTCTCTTCTGGCTGGTCAATGATCAGTGGCCGACTGTCATTCGCATCGAGCGAAAGGTAAAGCAGCAACAGTACAATTCCTCTGGTGCCAGGAGAGAGCTTCTGGATTTCAACGCCGTCGTAATTTATGGCGTAACGAACAGAAATGTGGTCGGTACCGTAGAGCCATTGAGCCAGGCGCTTAGTCCACCGTCGATACTCTGCCAGATCCGATGTGGCTACCGGCGCATGCTCAACGAGCTGTTCATGATAGTTCTTAATAAACTCTCTCAGCGCAGCAAGCACGGACTCGTCATCTCCGTAGAGCCAAGGAGCATTCAATGACTCGAGCACTTTCTCGCGCAAGGTACCCCGGCCTCTGAATGGGCCCTTTTTGGAGAGGTTGAGCAACGACTCACCCTCGGCAGACCAGGCCTCAATGTCAACAGTTCGGGCTACCGAAAACGACAGTTTGTTGAGCGTCCCTTGGGCACTATCCAGCCGCTGTTTGATGGGTGAGTAGAGCTCCTGAAGAACTTGCTCCTCAGCCACCAGGGCAGAGAAAACCCGTTTGTATGACTCGCACCTTTCGCTCACCAAAACTTCGAGACGTTGGGAGGCTCCGACATGGTCGGCTAGCTTCTCCCTGCTGGCTCGTAATAGCTCAGTTTCTGTGGTTATTTTTGTTGAAAGCTCCTTGAATCGATTTGCGGTATCTTGGTCAATGCTGACTAGTTGTTGTAGCCGATTAATTTCCGCCTGCAGCAGCGAGAGATTGCATTCTTCAAGCTTGGCACCTTCAGAAATATACTCGCGATGAGGGTCTTCGTTCTGAGTCGGTGGCACTCCTATCCATGCGTCTCTGTTCTTTTGAGCCTTGAGCAACATCTTTGACAGGATGGCTCCGACGTCGCCTTCGTAGTCCCTGAAAAAAGCACTCCACTCATCATTTCCTAGACCACTTTTGGTATGGCGTGCCTGGATGTCTCTAAGATCATTGGGCGCCACGACTTGACGAACATTGTTGACCTCGTCCTGCATGAGAAGAATCTGCTGCTCTTGGGCTTTGTAATACCTCACATAGCCGGCAACCTTTTCTGAGGCGGCAGTTAGTAATTGCAGCCTGGACAATCTGACCTCTGAGCCTTTAGCGACAAGCTTGCTTCTGTCTTCGGTTAACCTTTTGACCAGCGAATCTTTTTCCTGCACCTGAGTAGTCAATTGTGGCACGAGACTGCGTTTTTCGAGTTCGGTGTTAATTCTCTCTGACAGACCGCTGAGGGATTCTTCCTCCCGACGCCTAGCCTCTCGATAACGCTCTGAACGAATGTCTCTCAGGTCATTGAAGCTGATGGCACCCTCACGCTCGGTGGGCGAGTGCGCTTCGTAAATTACCCGTTCTACCTCTGCCAGGAGGCCGTCCGTCATACCATCGGCTGAGCAAAGCTCCTCCACGAACTGCTGCGACAGATACCGGGCTCTTGGATATACGATTTCATCGTCAGTCATCTGGTTAAGCGGGCTGGCCTGCGTGTCCCCGTTGCACCAAGTGATATTCACTTCAGCATTTTGTAGGTGGTCTTGGGCTCTCACCAAGAATGAGTGCCCTGTAATTGCGTTGCCCCGCGCATCACAACCTGCCGCCAATATGTCAGCCAGCGCGGTCTTTCCTGAACCTCTTGCGCCTACCACGGCAATTAGGCCCGGGTTCAGAGCTAAGGATGGTGTCTTGAGCCACGGTGCGTTAGTGATGTCGACCCGGGAAATCACCTCGGAGGCGTTTCCGTAGGGCGGTGGTTCCTCTCCAATAAAAGCCCTGCCTGCCGGGTCGATACAAGCTTGCCGAAGTGTGTCGAAAGTAGGGCTGCCTTTAAGCCAGCTATATCTATTTCCGTCCGGAACTCCGGCTTTGGCAGTTTGATGAGCATCGCTGCCGTGCAAACAGGGTTTCAGGCCGTTGTATCGCTCTATTAAGCTCTCCGCTGATAAAGCTTTCCTTCCTAGCCAAAACTCGCGTTGATTCGGGTTAGAAGCGAAAATCACATGGGCAAAACGCTCTAATTCTTGGCGCAGCACCTCGTCTGCACCATCCTGCAATGCAGCGGTACCATCATTCTGCTTAGCCGCGACCGCAATGATGAGGTTATCTTGTGCCCACTGGCTGTGTTTGTACTTGTCCCTCAACTCTTGAAACGAAACCTTGAAACGTTCAGCTCCATGTCTCAACGCCGATTGGTCATCTTTGATTTCCGCATTTGCTCTTCTCCCAAGCCTCTTCAAATCACTTGGCGTGCATCTGAACTCATCATCAAAGGCTTTGAACGTAAGCGACGCGAGAAAACGCTCAAGCTCCTCAAGGTGATTATCCTCATCGGGGCACACCAAAAGGTGAGCGTTGATCCAGGATTTAGCAGTTCCAATGTCGAAGCGAATTTCGACGTTGGGGAAGAGAAGCTCGCATTTCTCGAGCCGCCCTGACTGCTTGTGTTCAACCAGTTGCCTGTAAGTGTCAAGCAGGTAGTAATCCGTTACCGCGATCACACTTATGGGGGGAAACGAATCTTCAAGAGCCTTGAGATATCCGTCCCAGTCACCTTTGAACTGATCGTTGAACAACGTGCCTGGTGCGTGTACGTGAGGATCCCATCGAAGCCAGCGAGACCCTGAGGAGAGTGGCTTGGGTACAGTCTGCATTTTTACGTCCGAGTAGGCAGATAGATGATGCATGCCCCGACACACTATGAGTCATGGCTGTGCGCGAGGATGGATGTCGCCGTGCCACTATTTTGTATTCGTCCGTATGTGTCAATCTCAAGTAGATAAAGCGCGTGCTCTTATCTGCGAGCGAGTTCGGTTTGACCAACCGCGTGGCCGGGCTGCATCAATCAGTAGGGCTCCCTCCAATCTCCTATTGTGCAGACGGCTTGGAGAATTCGGATATTCGCAAATCGGTTTGTGACATTTTGGAAGGCGGAGAGTCGGCGTTCCGAGAGCACGCAAGACGTCTTCGTGTTCGTTTGGAGAGATGAGGCTTGAATGGCTTTGCAGCGGGCGCGCCAACCTCCAATGTTCGGCTGGCGTGATGCTCCTTTTTATTGTGGGACTCAAGCGCTTGATCCTGCTTCATCCTGCGCTACCGGACCTGAGCACCGGACAACAGGATCGCAAGCTCGACGACGTTTCAAAGATAGAGGGCTGCGCGCCGGTCGAACTTGGACATCTCGATGCCGAGCGTTGGATGTCGTCGCACCAGAAAAGCATCCGTGCGTGATGCGGGAGCACAAGTCATCATCACGGGTGCTTCCTTCCAACGCCTAAGGCGTTCATAGGAACAAACTTCACTCACCAAGCCTTACGTCGGATGACACCCTCATACCATGTATTAAAGTTCTGCGATTTTAAGAAAAGGATTGTCGGGTGGTATCAATTCAAAAAAATGCTTCGGATCCTCAATCAAGTACCCCTTCAAGGTGGTTCTCTTCCTAGGGCCCTGCACTTGGCATGCCCAGATGTTTAGGCCATTGTCTCGCTTTCTGTGTACCTTCAGTTTCTCGAACTGCTTCTGTACCCAACGCCATTCTTCAATCTCTTGATCGACACTCTTGGCGATGCCAGGAAACTCCTGGACATAACGTTGGAAGAGACCAGGCGTGACCAGAAATACAGTACCACTCACCGTGTGAATTTTGGCCTTGCTGTCATTGATGATCAGCTTATGGCTGAGGATCCCTTCCTTGACCCAATTCAAGAATACGTAGCCAGGGTTGTCCGAAAGGAGGGTTGAAGTTTCAAGAGCGTTCTCTGACGGTGCATCACTGGCCTCAGGCTTTTCCAACTCGAACATGTCTAGCAACGCTCCGAGGTAATCGGCATCCTCCATCGCCAGGGGATCGGGTTGCGATGTGCTTTGAGTTGATCTTGTACTGACTGCATTCGGCGGTGGTGATACCGGAGCATCAGTCGGGTGGTCATCGACTGCAATGCTCACCGTTCCACTGAAAGTTTCGGGGCGGTCTTCGTTCCCCCAGATCAACGCCGGCTGAAGGCGCAGGAAGGTAAAGCTCTGCTTCCAGTTTCCCTGTGTCACGAGAGCAGTCCAGATAGCTTTGCCTTCTGGAGTTGACTCGACCAGACCATGCGACTGCAGTTCGTCGAACACGGCAATGTTGGAGGAGGGGATGCCCTCAATCGATTGTGACAGCAGATAGGCTCGCAGCTTGTCCGTGACCGTCTTGCTCACGAGCCAGAGTGCGTCTTGAGTCAACCAAGCAGCCGCACCCGGCTGGTTGAGTTTCAGCTCGTGCTGAACCAGATGACGCAGTCCGCTGATCAAGTGATGTTGCAGCGAATGAATCGGCGCTTGCAGCGCCTTGCTCGGGTTACCACCGATGTTCTGTGCGGTGGAAACTCGGTCGGCCTGCATCACCAACTCACCGAGCACGCCGGCACGTTCGTACTGGCCCGCCAGGACATACAGCAGGCTGGCCCACAGTGGCGGAAATCCACTGAGCCAGTCCAGGATCGGACGGTCGAGAATCTGGGTGTAGAGCAAACCTGCAGCGGCGCTGTGCAAGTGATAGTCACGACCCTTGATGTAACGAAAACGGTAGGGCTGATCCAGGGAGCCCTGCCAAGGATGCCAAACACGGCCATCCTGGCGTTCGACCAGCACGTCCACGGCGATCTTGCCGATGTCATGCAGCAGGGCGCCATAGGCGATGCCAGCCGACCAGGCATCGGTCTGGGCGGCTTGGTCTTCGGGCGCGGCGCCGGTGGGAAGCAGATACGACTGACGCAGTTTCAAACTGCAAGCGACCAGCTCCAGGCCATGGTCGAGCATGCCGCCGAGATACGCATGGTGGTGTGTCTCGCTGGCCGGGAGTTGCTGGACCTGTTCGGCGTAGCGATGGATCGGATTTAAGTATAGCTGGGTGAATTGGGCGTGGGAGAGGGCGGTGTATTGCCAGATGCGATCGAGCAACTGACGGCGGTGTTCCGCTGCTAACAAGCTGCGGGCCGACTCGATGGGCAGGTAGCCTTCGGCGACGCTCACGGTCGGTGGCGGAGGGAGCTTCTGCCTTTTGTGGCGAAACAGACTGAGCATCAGGACCTCCGGGAAATGGTTGGGTCAGTGGCCTTTTAGCCTTTTCGGATAGGGCTCTTACCCTTGACTCCCCATTCCCCTTCCAACCCTTACCTATCCTTTTGGTGCGTGTCCTTTTGTACGGCAATCGGAATATGGATACTGCTGGACATCGTTTTGTTGGAGGGCTGGTACGGAAAAGACAAGAGTCGGTACACTGCGGTGCGAATTTTCTCGGGGCTTGCCATGAATCTGACAGACGCCACGCTGGTGCTGCTGCTTGCGGCACGTATCCATGGGACCGACGAAGCCGTCAGGGCTTCGGCGAAGAGCGTGGTCAAGAAGTTGCCGCGCAGTAAACGCGATCTGATCTACAAGGTGATCGACAGCCGGAGTCCGCTCGAGCTGGTGGATTTTCTGGCGCAGAACCTGGATACATAACGGCATGCTGCGGGTGTGCGCCCCTCTCTTGTTCTTTGCGTGAGGGCCCGCCGTATGATTCCGTCTGTTTTCTGGAAACAGAAAAAAGGGCTCAACTCGCGTTGGGCCCTGTGAAGCGTTTGCAGCGGTGAGGTAACGATCAAGCTCCATCGTTCATGCATAGTGAGTCATCCAAGACCGCTTGCTTCAGTTGCTGCTCCAGGTTGAGTACATACTCCGAGGCGCTTCGGGCCTGGCCACTGGCGCGGAAGATCGCGCGTTTGTCAGCCTTGAGCAGACTGAGCCAGGAGTCGATGTAGCCCTCGTGCCGCAGCTCTCCCTGTATACCGGTGTAGGCACATAAAAACGCAGCGCCCATTTCGGCGATCAACTCTTCAAACGCGTAGCCTGGCGAGCCGAACGGACAGGATGACGTCACGCCTTCGCGCTGCAACCGAGCGTGATGTCCGGTCCAGTGTGTCAGCTCGTGCAGTGCGGTGGCGTAGTACCCACCTTCATCGTGAAATTGTGCTTTTGTCGGCAGTTGGATGAGATCCCTGATCGGGTGGTAAAAGGCTTCGTCGGCAGATCGATGAACGATCTGTGCACCCGAACTTAACAGCAGATTTTCCGCAGCACTGTTGGGCTGGAAGGGATCACTCTGTTCCGTCTCGAGCAGGGTGTCATTGAGCATTTCGAGCCCCTCCGTTTGCTCGATGTTGAACAGAAAATGTGTCCTGAGAATGCCAAAGTGAGCGACCTTGGGTTGACCGTTCTCATCGAGGACCGGTTGGCCTGACTCGGTCTGTTCCTCGCGCTCCATCGGCTTGTAGAGCACCGCCAGAGTGCTGTGTTCCCCCTTACGGATGTGCCCACCCGCCTTTCGGGCTTGATTGAAGGTCAGCCAACGATCTTGAGTGAACCCCTGCAACCTGGCCTCGGCCCAGAGCAGCGGTAAATTGATGCCCGAGTAGGGACGACGCGTGATGGCGTTGATGGGGTAGGGTTGATGATGACCTGCATAAGCTGGCCCACTGGAGGACCAGGGTTTGATCCAGGGGGCAACGCCTTTGTCTAAAGCAGTAACGATCTTGTCTGTCACGTCTTGGTAGATATCGCGCATGGCAATTTCCTCGAGAGAAAACGGAGGAACGCCATGCCCGTCCGGGAGGGTTCCCCGGTTGGGTGAGGTGCTGGATTGATGCAGGTCTTGCATGCCGTCCGAATGTGGAGGTGGGCGCCGCCAATTGCGCTTAGCGCTGGTGTTCTCCTGCAAGCGCTATCAGCAAGGCGCCAGGCTGACCCGGTTCTTGGAGTAGGCTCAGACTCAATTGCAGCAACGGGTCGTGGTCTAAGTGATCGGTTGGTTCAATGTGGATTACCTCGAACAGCACATAGGGCTTTTGCGGATAGGCCAGGTGGGCTTCGAAGGCTGCGCGCAATACGTGGCTCAACCGATCGACCTGCAGCTTCTCAGCGTGATCGGATTGCTTGAGCAGGACTACGCGTTGCCACGCGCCAGGGGTGAACACGATGGGCAGCCGAAGGCTGTTCAGTGTTTCCGGTGTAAGTGAGTCGGGCATGGTATGTCTCCGTTGAAAGCGCGAAGAAACCTGTCCCGTGCGGGAAAAGATTTCTCCGCAGTGGGTTGAAGAAAGTCAAGAGGATTTTCCTGACGAGCAGAGCTCGAAAGGCGCTCAGGAGAGCAGTAGGCGTTCATCACCGTAGAAACGGTCACCGTGCGAGCTACCGAACGCTAATCGCACTTGGGGAGAGCCATCATCGAAGTGACGTAGCCTTTAAGGTTCTGGCTACCTGGGCGGGGTGCTGTCGATAACAGCGATCCGTACCTTGTATTTAGCCGGACGATTTGTTTGGGTCAACGACTGTAGAGACGCTGTTTCACGGGGCTTGTCTTCTGTCTTCCAGTGAAGATTTTTCGGCTGGGCAAACTGATGAACGGTCAGGCACGGACCGTTTTCAGTAGTAGGCTGTTACTCCTGTCTCAACCATGAAAACGCTCAGCAGAGGGCGAGACCATGCCGACTCAGAACCCTGTTCAGAATTCACGTGCCCACCGCTGGGCGTACACCTGTGGCATGTCGGTAAAGCGCGGTTACCGTAGGTTGAAAGCGTTTGAGTCCCACGTGGCTGAGCGTGCGGTGACGGCAGGTATGCCCGCAGCTAAATTACTTGTTCGTGGGAGTTTTCTAGTTATCAAGTTGGCAGTTGCTGCCGGACTCCTTCTAGTGAGCTTATGGTTCACCGTATCGGTGATGATCCTTATTGTCTTGTGTTGGGCCATGGCCAATGGAACGCCTATCAAACTTAAGGATGCTCTTCGGTACAAAGCATATGACGACCCATATGGTGAGTATGAGTATGGCCGCGCACCCGGTCAGCCTGATTTAAAAGACCTGTAGTAGAGATTTTCACCCCTTCCTCAAGGCTTTTCCAGCAGACATCAGAGCTCCAGCACCCCTTGCACCAGCGTCCTGCGCTTGAGCTGCTCCTTTGCTAAGCATGCCGTCGGCAATTGAGCCAACGCTATATCCTGCCCAGCTCATCGCAGCCAAAAATAACATCGGAAGCACGACGAACATTGCCCCCATCACATACTCGATCACTTGCGCGGTGACAGTCCCATCCATAAACCCGGATGTGGGCAGCGATAACAGCACCTGATTGGGTGCCGAAACTTGGTTGTACAAAGTGTCGAGCATGCTGGAGTCGACCCAGCGTGCCAGCTCCCACCAGAAGCTCAACATGTGCAGCGTGAACAGCGCGAACGTCACCGTCATGACGGTCTTCAGCTGGTAGGTACTGACCAGCAGGATCAACGGCAAGCTGATGATGATGCCCATGATGAGGAAGGCCTGCACCATTGGCAGAGCGGCGCGTAGCGCATTCATCGCCGGGAAGTTGCTGAAGGAGCCGAGGGCCAACCCGGTGTTGGTGGCCAGGTTATTGAGCCCCTGATTGATCGAGCCGCCACGAGCACTGGAGCCATAGTCCTGGTAGACCTGTCCGGGCGACATGGACATCGATTGCTGGCGCGGGCTGACCAGCTCACGCAGTGTGGCATCCTCGATCTCGTTGCTCGAACGGCCAGTCAACCAACCTTTCAGCTGAGTCAGCAGCGAAGGATCGACCTGCTCGATCAAGCGCCCGCGCAAGCCTACACCGCTGTCGCTCCACCACTGCTTGCAGGTGGGGTAGCCCGCGCCATTCTCTAACCGAGGTAAGGAGACATCGCGGTTTTCATTATAGGGCCAGTTGACGCGCGGCGTGCGTGAACGATCCGTATCGTAGTAGCCGGGCGTATCGAGAAAATAGCTTGAGCCGATCCAAGACGCGTCGTGACTTTGTGCCTTATCCAACTGCGGGCGGTTGGTGAACAGCCGAGAACGGGAATAGCCATAGCAGTCGCGGGTGAAGTCGGCGACTTCCTGCAGCAGTACCTGGCTGTCGATGCGCGAACTGTCGATCTCCATGCGCATCTGCCGGATATCCTGAGCGCAGGGAATGGAGGCGGTGGCTGCGGCGGTTACCCCTTTGCTCAAGGCATGCACCAGAAACCACCAGATCGGTACGTTGGCGGAGCGTTCGCCGATAGTATTGAAGGTCGCCCCCCAGGCGGTTTCCGTCGGTTGGGCCACACTCACGCCGCAGCGCTGACTCGCCGCATCATCGAACGTCATTGACGAGAGGCTCAACGGAAACACAGGCGCGCAACCGAACAACACGACGATGTAGGCCAGCCACAACCGGTTCTCGATCCGCGGTACCGAGAGCAATCCCTTGTTTCCCTCATCCGCGCCTTGCTGACGGGCTGACAGCCATTCTTGCAGGATGATTGCTCCAAAGGGCGCGGCGAATAGCCCGGTGTCGGACAGGACACTCCAGAGGCCGTTGTTGATGATCCAGGCCAGCAGAGAGAGGTAAAACTCCAGGTAGCTGTTGGTGCTCATGAGCATGGTGGTGACCTCACAGTCGGGTGAGTTCGACGCAGGTAAAGAGCACGAGCCCTAATGCTCCGATGCGTTTCACGCGCAGTCGATCCTGTGGTCGATGTCGGTAGCGCCGAAGCAGATCCCACCAGAGCGCAAAGAGGGCGGCGTAGAGCAGGGCGCGCCACCACCGCAGATAAGGTCGTGCGGATTCGAGTGCCGGCTGCCAGACCTCGAAATTACCCAGCGCAGTTCGGCCGATCCAGGCGACCAGTGCGGCGGTCAGGATCGTCACCGCGGCAATCCCCAGACCTGAAAGCAGACTGAATAGCGGTGAGCGTTTCATGGCTCACTGACGCCTAACGTCAGCATCATTGAGTCGGCCCGGCTCAGGGTCGCCTTGCTCGACGGTACGCGAAGCATCGGCACCACCGGCATGCCGATCGAGCACCAGGCTGGCGGTATTGGTGGCCAGCATCTGCCGTACCTGCAGCTCGGTTTGTAGCAGACGTATTTCGCGCTCCAGGGCGTCGATATTTTTTCTCAAGGCGGTTTGGGCCGGCTCAGCGGAGGCGATGTTCGGTTCGTGACTGCCTGCCAGCAGCGTGCGCAGTAGCAGAAGCGCTTTGTCGAGCACACTGGACAAGGCCGTTTCACTGGCCAGGCGCCGTGCCAACAGATCCTGGTCAGGGTCGTCACGCAGGGCTTCGATCACGCCACGGGTCACCGGCAGCATCGGGCTCGAGGCTTTAGCCAGATTGTCAGGGGTAGGCGGCAGAGAGCCAGACAACAGCCCTTGCAGGGCCTTGAGGCGCTCGTTATAGGCCTCCTGGATCAGCGGCGTCAGTCCGCTGCCAGCGGTGGCACGCAGGGTTTCGCAGCTGTCGCAGGTCGCGACTTCGCTCTCACCCAACACTCGAATGGCCCACTCGGATTCCTCTTGGGGCGAGGTCCAAGTCTGGCAAATAGCCCCTCCCAGGCATTCGCTGCTACTGATCGAGGCACTGTCATCCACCCTACGGTTATGCAGCAGGTTATAGCCCGCGCGCACCACGTCGGCGGTCACCCGTATGGGCGTCTGCCCATTACCTCCAGCCTTCGAGCCACCGACCCAGGACACTCCATTGTTGCCGTTATGGGCCTCGGTGTTTTTCACCGCGGCCACTGCATCACCGCCGGTTTGCTCCAGATTGCCTTGCATCTCCTGGTTCTTGGCCAGCGCGCCCCAGCCGGCCTGACCGACCTTGTCCGCCATCTTCTCGGCCATGGCCTGGCAGGTCAGTTTGGAACGATCGAAGTCGATTCGCCCCTGCATCACCCCGTTACTCAGTAGCTCATAGAGCCCAGGGTTGGCGCGCTGAATGATCAATGCTGGCAGCGACATCACTGCCTGAGTCGCGTTCTGCACAATGCTGCCCATGATCTGCTGGAAACCTTCGGTGGCACCGTTCAGCTGGTTTTGCAGGGTATTAGTGAGGCTCATGTTTCCGCACATCATGTTCGCTCGCCAGGACCCGCCGACACCGAGACCACTGGGTCGGTAGAGCGAGCTCGGTGAGCCGACTGCCGAGCCGCCACCGATGGTGTACATTACCCGGTCGTCGAGCACTTCGCCTTGAGTGCCCAGGCGGTAATCGCCCTCGGCGGCGTGGGCATGAGTGGCCATAGCGAGTAGCCCGTAGAGCAACAGACTCATCACGCCCAACCAGGGGCGCGCGAGAAACTGGCTCATGAAGCACCTCCTTCGAAGTCGATGCTGAACAGAAAGGTCTGCCCCTCACGTTTGCAGCAGCTATAGGGACGCCACAGCGACCAGGCGTAGCTGCCATCCGAGCTCTGTACCGGATCGCTGGGGAAGGTGGCGCACGTGGGCTGAACCTGGGGGTAGAGCAATTGCCATTTGTGGGTCGAAGCGTCGTTTTCAATGATCGGGCCAGGCGGCCAGTAACCGTCGCGTTTGGCCGGCGTGAGCGGTACATACACATGCGGTTGCCCGTTACGGGTGATGACATCGCCGGCCCGTTGCGCCATGACTGCGGCGGCTTTGAAGTCGTCAGGCTGCACGAGAAAACCCTGACGGGGATAGACGTTGCCCCACATGTTTCCTGAGGCCTGACGACCGATTTCACGGATCCCCGGCATGAGCGACTCGGGGTAAAAACTTTCCGGTATGCCATGGCGCCAAGCCAGCGAGTCCAGGGTGCTCAGGTAGTAGGGCATGACCGCAGTCGCGCCACTGGCGCAGGCGTAGCCGGATTTCGAAGCCAGTTGCGTGGCGAGCCAGCCACCGGGGTGGCCGATGCCATCGACGTTCTTGAAGCGGGGCAGGTTATCGCGGTAGGTGTTAGGGGTGATCAGGTTGCCGCCACCCTCCGCGCCTCTGATGGGAGCGGAGAGGGCAGCCATCTCGGTCCAGGGGTTATTGCCGGTGGTGGCGTAGCTCGAGACCACCAGTTCAGGAATGAAATGACGAACCTTGGTCGAGGTTTTGACTGTGCAGCCGAAGGGGGTGCAGAACAGCCAGAAACAAATGCCGACGACCCTGTAGTCGAGGCAGTTTTGCGAAAGCACGGAGGACGTGATGCTGGCGGTGTCCAGCGCCACGCTTGGGCCGCACGCCAGCAGGATGCTCAGCGCCAGGGGCCTTAGCTTTGTGGGCGAGATTGACGAGCAGGCAACAGGCATGATCCAGGCTCTCGGTGTATGGCCTGGGCAGGTTCGATTACGGACTGAAGACTGTCAGTGGAAATTATGAAGGCGGATCTATCGGATTTGTGAGCCGTGAGATTATTATTTGACGTGAAGGGCGCTGCGCAGAGTATCGGGTTCTGCAAGTAGCTGATCTGTGGTGATTTCGAGAATATTGGCGAGCTTGCACAGGACCAACAGCGACGGATTGCCCGTGCATCGTTCGATTTGACTGACGTACGTGCGATCCACCTCGGCCATGAGCGCGAGCTGCTCTTGGGTAAGGTTTTTCACGCGTCGCATCAAGCGGATGTTTTCCGCCAGCTGAAGACGAAGCTGTTCGTAGTCTTGAGTCATGCGCGCAAATTGCGCCTTGAGGGACTCTCAATCCACGGGATATAGTCTACATTGGCATTGATCTAGGCCATTTGATGCTCATGCCTGTTATCGAGCGTTCATTTGGCTTCGTTAAGCTTTTCGAAGCTGGGCCCAACGTCTAACAATAAATCAGAAATCTAGGGTGTGTATGGACGAAAACTACATTTCAATTCCTGCGGCGGATGGTTGCCCAAGTCTTCTGACACCTTGGGGCAACGAGTTTGCCTCGATGATCGAGCGTGGCGTGCAATGTGCTCAGGCTTGGCTTGATACGCCCGGCGAGATTCCCCTGTGGTGGGAGCTGGCGCAAACCCGCAAGACCTTTCCTGTCGGTGACTGCCAGGATGCCTTCGAAGCCGGATTCCTGTTGAGGATTCAGCAGCGGCTCCGGGGCGTGCCGCAATAACCGGTCACTCGCTTTAGAGCGCGAGGAATAGATTCCCCTATGCGGGTTCTATTCCTCGCGCTATATCGATCCGTTCAGCTACCCTATACGCCGCTTCCAGTTCTGAGCAGCCGTTCTCTTGCATCAGTGTCCAGCGCTCGGCTTTTTCCTCGGGCTCCGTCATGGCCAGGGCGAGATAAAGACTCGGCGGCACGGCCCGAAACAACGTTTCGAGCTTCTTCGATAGCACGACCCCCTCAGTGTATTTACCCGGCTCCTTACTGGCGGAGAGCAGCAAGGCTTTCTGTGCCGGCGTGAGTTTCTTGAACCGTGCGATCTCTTCGATTTCCGCGGGCGGCATGTTCAAACAAATCCACCATTCGATCATGTTGAGCATGGTCTGCGCGGCAGTGGGAAAGTCGGCTAGGTTTTGCGTCGCCAGCCAGAACCAAGCGCCGAGCTTGCGCCACATCTTCGTGCCCTTGACCACGAATGGCGCCAGCAGCGGGTTTTTGGTGATGATATGGCCTTCGTCGGTGACCATGATGATTGGCCTCCCCAGGTACTGGTCGCGTTCGGCTAGGTTGTTCACGGTGTTCATCAGGCTGATGTAGCTGATGGACATCTGCGCCTCGTAGCCTTCGCGAGCGTAAGTGGCGAGATCGACAATGGTCACATCGCTCTCGGGCCAAGGCGTGCCCTCGCGATCGAACAGTTCACCCTCGAAACCTTGGCAAAACAGGTCGATGGACTCGCCCATTTCCTGGGCACGCTCACGACGCTTCTCCGGCAAATGCGGGTCGGCGGCGACACGCAGCAACGCGTCGCGCACGTCGCGGGTCAGCACCTGGCGGTTCGCTGCGACACAGGTCTGCGCCGCATCGAGAATGCACTCGCGAATCAGGCTGCGATCGGCTCGACTCAGGCGCGCCTCTTCCTTGGCCTCGCCGCCGGTGATCATCAAGCGAGCGGTGATTTCCAGTTCGCCGAGCACGTCGCGCTGGTCTTCGCGACCGGCTACCACCTCATCGTCCAGCTCTCCGATCGACAGACTCGCCACCTGATCCGGCTGTTCGACCAGGCGCCAGGCATCGGCGAACGGGGCGAGACTGACCGAGGCGCCAGGCTTCAATTGGACCTTGTTGACCGACAGGCCCTGTGTCGCGAGGTAGTCGCCCTGCAAACCGAATGAGTTGCCGGCCTCGACGATAAACAGGCGAGGGCGGTACACGGCCATGACCTGCATCAGCAGGGTGACCAGGGTGGCCGACTTGCCGGCACCGGTGGGACCGAACAACAGCAGATGACCGTTCATGGCCCTGTCCAGGCGTGACAACGGATCAAAACTCAACGGCGAGCCTCCACGATTGAACAGGGTGATACCCGGGTGGCCGGTGCCGGTGCTGCGGCCCCACACCGGAATCAGATTCGCCAGGTGCTGGGCAAACATCAGGCGGGTGTACCAGTTGCGCGTGTCGCGGGCCGGGTTGTAAGCCATCGGTAACCAACGCAGGTAACTGTTGCAGGCGGCGACTTCATCGCCTTCGCTTACCGGCTGCAGGCCCGCACCCAGTAGTGCGTTAGCCAGGCTGACCGAGCGCTGGTGCAATTGTTGTTCATCGTGACCGCGCAGGTAGAACGCCAGGGTGCCGCGGTACAGCTTGTGCTGGCGACCGATGATTGCACGAGCCTCTTCAACATCTTGGCGGGTCTGGGTCGAGGCCAGGTTTTCACCGATGGCTTTGCGCGCCAGTCGGTTCAACTGCTCCTCAAGTACATCCTGCGGTTTGACCACCAGGGTCAGGCTCATCACCGTACCTTCGGGTAACTGATCGAACAGCGCATTCACCGCATCGCCCTTGCGGGTTTCGCCAGTGAGTTGGCCAATCAAGGGCGCTCGGCGCAGTTTGTCCACCACCATGACCCGGTGGGGCTGATCGTCGAAGAACCAGAGTCCGTGCTGCGCATCCGAACGCGGTTCGTTGAAGAACAGCCGCTCGGAAAAGTCATGATCGAAGGGCAATTCCAGCGACTCACCGTCGCCTGGCTCCGGATAGGCCACCTGGCGGTAGAACTCCTCGGGCGCTTCATCGGTGAGCTTGGGGGCCGGATTGAACCAGGGCACTAGCCAGGCATACAAACCTCGTCCATCGACTCGCATCGATTGCACTTCACACGCCTGCAGCGAAGCCGTAACCCGTTCGCAAGCCTGTTGCAGGGATTGCACCGGGGGGAGTCCCGTCGCCTCTGCGTCAGACTCAAGCCAGCGATAGACCACCAGACGCACCCGGCGGTTATTGCCACGCCAGGGCAGGCGTGTAACCACCTTATCCTCAAACAGACCGCCGGGCTTGGCGATGGCCTTCAGATGACGGCGGCTGAGCTCCAAATACGCCTCGGTGAAGACCGTGCCTCGCGCGCTGTCATGAATATAATCGGTGAGCCGGGTCAGGTAGGGGGTGAAGTCGTTGTCGTCCTGGCAGAAAAACTGCGCTACCCAAGGCGCTTGATCCTGCTCCTCAAAGCTGTCCTGCAGGGCATCCTCGAGGGCATCGCGGGCGGCCATCAACCAATCGGGTTCGCGCCCTTCGGTGCCGATGGGCAGTAACTCGAACACCGCCCCCACCGAACGATTGTCATCCAGCAGAAAACACTGCTCGGTGTCGAGGTATTCGACCCACGGCAGGTGATCGGTGAAGCTGGGGTTATGCGCATAGAGTGCAGCGTCATCGGCCAAGGTGGCGCGAGGGCGTAATGGGTGGCGCCAGGCTCTCCACGCGGCAGTGCGGTTGCCCGAGTCGCCGCTACGCACTACAAGTCTTCCTGACGTTCACCCGGCAATGCGTACTGCACCCGTTGGTAGAACGGAAAGACGGTCGAGTAACCCGGCACCGGTGCCTGCTCGGTACCACTCAAATGCGGATACACGTACAGCACCAGATCGGGATTGGGCAGGCGCGGGAACAGGTTGTGGATCTCGTTCGCCGCTGTGCGAGTGTACGGTTCCTGGAGAGCAACGGAGACATCTGCTTGAGCCAACGGGCGGCGTAGCTGCTGCCGAGCATCCAGCAGTTGCTGCTGAGTGCCTTGCGAACCGGCGCCGTTCCAGATGTCTAGCATGGTTTGCTCGCCATGGGGCAGCAGCGTCTCCTTATTGGTGGAACACCCTGCCAGGACCAAGGAAAACACGCTAATCAAGGTCAGGTAGGGAAGCATGGTCTTTTTCATGGCGAACGCTCCGGCCCCTGGGCTCGTAGTCGATGGTGATCTCATGGTCGAGGTGCAGCGCGACTTGTGCTGCCGGTGGTACGTACACGGCGGCAAAGGCTTCGCCATAGAGTTTGTTGACCCACTCGCGGATGTCGCTGACCCCACCGCTGAGAATTGAATTCAGCGCGCTGTTGCCCGTGCTGTTGGTGACTCCGAGCGTGCTGCCGCCCGAACTGATCACGCTGCTGTTGTTCTGCTCATCCCCGAGCAAGGCGGCGACACCGGCGCCGGCGGCAGTGATCAGGCTCTGGCTGCCGAGGTACTGTTGGGCGTTCGAGCGGCGCTCGCCGGTGATGCAAGGAATGCCATACGGATCGGACAGGTAGCCGAGTCCACCACGGATCTTGTCGGTGCTCGAGCTCTGGGCGGTGGAGGCATTGTGGCTGGCTACTGCCTTCGGCTGAGGCACTGTACGGATGGTGCCATCGGTAAACACAAAGGTGATTGACTCGACTTGTCCGCGTACGCAAGACAGGGTCCAGTCACCGGATGCCGTGCCGCTCATTACGGCACCCGCGACGTCCGGCAGGTCGATGCCGTTGGCCGTCAGGTTCTCGGGACCGACCAGCACCTTGAAAGGATAGGGATCATTCACGGTGCCATCCACCGGGACTCGGCCGATCAGCGCGGTCATGGCGACCGAGCCCATCAACGTCGCGTTTTCGGGAATGGTGTAGACCGGCTTCGCGCCTTCGGTACGATCAACGGATCGCGTTAGGTCACGCTCACCCTTGCTGACGGTACGTAGTTGTTTCTGGCTGCGATCAATCGTGTTGTCTTTCAAGCCTTCCAGTGAGTCGAAAGCGGTAGGCAGATTTAGTGTGGATGCGGTTTTGGTTTTGCCTCGGGCGTCGGTGGACGGAGCATCCGAGGGTTCAATCCACTGCATTGTGTCACCGGCAGGATGGCCTCCTTCGAACTGAGCCCCATCGCCCGGCTCAAGCCCCAAGCCGATCGGCATATCCTTGCCTTTGCCGGTCAGCCCCGACAATTGCTCCTGCAATTGCGTCAGCAGACCTCGAGCTTGGCGACTGTCTTGTTCCGCTTTGAGCCGAGCCTCGTTGGCTTGGCGGCGGCCTTCGTCGACCTGTTGGGTCACGCTGCCCAGCGCCGTCTGGATGCGTGAATCGACGCTGTTTTCCCGCTCGCGTAGGCGGTTGTTTTCCGTCTGCAGCGAATCGTTGTGTTTTTTCAGGCCGAGCATGTCGCTGCGCATGGCCTTCACCTGGCCGACCAGGGTGGCGACCGTGTCGCGTGGGGTATCGCCCGCAATGCCGAGCGACTTGGCTTGCTCGGCGGATAACTGAAGGTTGCCCTGATCAACTGGGTGCTCTGGAGAGGAAGTGTTGCTACCCGCGACCCAGGTTTTCAGGATGATCACCACCACGCCCAGCAACGCAGCCGGTACCAGCCATTTGAGCAAGGCGTTAGCTTTCATCGTCAGCACCTCGCGCAACGGGCGGGAGCCGCACGGCTTGCTCGAGGCCGGCACCGCGGGTGACAAGGTAGGCGATCGTGGTGTCTTCAGCGCTGCCGACAGGCCCGAGGAAAGCATGCTGGAAAGCCGCGGCGAACAGCTTGGCCTGAAGTCGACGTGGATCGAGTTGCACCGTCTCTGAACCACGATTGCGCAATTTCACCGCCGTCACCCAGTAATCACCGAGTCGCCAGACGGCGATGGGTGTGCTGGACACGTTTTCCGTCGGCAGCAGGGTTGGCAGTTCGGTGCGCAGCTTGAGCGGGACGCGGCGTATACCGGGCAGGGACTCCACGGTGCGTAGCGGCGCGTACAGGCTCTGTGCGGCATAGCGCGTCAACGCGACTGGGATCGGTGTACGTTGTGGAACAGGGACGGTGCTCGATTCAGCCTCGGTAGCCTGCACCGGAGCATTCTTTAGAATACGCACGGGCTCCAGCGGTTGATCGCCGGGCGTGGCCGCGATATCCAGGAGGATGATCTCGCCCGTCGTGACTGATTGCAATTGCAGGCGGGTCGGGGCAATGGCTTTTGACGCTAGCAGGTACAACGTGCCGCCGGTTGACTGCACGCGCAGCTTGTCCGTCAGGGTTGAGGGCACGCCGACACGAACATCCTCATCGACAAAGATCACCCGCTCCTGATTGATCACCAGTGGAACCGCCAGGGGGAGGCGTTCCCAGTGCATCAACTCGACGGCCTGCGCTGCAGCTCCCCATAACATCAGTGCGACGGTGAGCCCCAGGGTAGACATCCGCTTCATGGCTCACCTCCAGGTAGGGAGATTTTTTGCGGAGTGCCCTGGTAGCAGTCCAGCGCCAGCCCCCACTTGTTGCGCTCGGGATCCAGGTCAAAACGCACCACGCGCAATGGATAGCGCACCACCACCCGTTTCACCGGTTCAGCGGCGTAATATTCATCGGCGTTGAGGTCGAGCTTGACCAGCCAGCTGTCACGGTCGAGTTGCTTGACCCGGAGTTCAGGATCCTCGCTGTAGCCTCGGCCCAGAATTTCGTAGACGCCACGCACTCGCTGACGCAGTTCACCTGCGGCCTTGCGGTACTCATAATCACCGTCGAGGAAGGCCTTGCAGGCGGGTGTCAGGTAGGACTGCAAGCCATAGATGGCGCGACGATAATCCTTCTCGCCATCCGAGGGCCAGCGGTTGAGCTGGCCAAAGATGTACAGGGCAAAGGCATAGACATTCTCTGAGGGGATATCCCACCACTTGCGCGTGCTGCCCGAGCGCAGATCTGGGGGTACATGCACGGTCAGATCGGTCGGTGCCGAACGCCAGCCGTACCAGAGCCCGGCACAGACCAGGGCAAGGATCATTACCGCCAGACGCAGGCTGAAGATATGCGCCCGTTGGGCATCGACCTTGTTTCGAAATCGGCTCATGGCTGCCACCGGGACAGGGCAGGGCGCAGTCGACGCGAACGGCGAACCGTCCAGGCGCCGGAGTGGAGAATCAAACTTCCGCGCCCCAGGTGCCAACGGCTGGCGAGTACCCATTCGAGTTTGCGGTACAACCAGGTCTCGGGGCGAGCCCGTTTGGCCCGGCGCAGTAGCGTGCCACCGGCAAATAGCACCAGCGCCATGCCTGCGATCATGCCGGTCGGCGCTACGGCAATGGAAGCGGTGGCAATCGCTAGAGGAACGCCCAGCAGTAGGCCAATGACGGCGCCGGTGCCGAGTGCTACCCACATCTCATCATTGGTCAACCCGCGCAATACGGCGGGATCACGATTGAGTCGCTCTGGGAGAAAGACCAAGGTGCCGTCGGCCAGGCGTTCGATAGTGTCGTTCATGCCAACCTCACAGAATCGCGGCCGCCTTGGTCAAAAACCAGATGATGATCACCACCAACAGGGCACCGATGCCGACTACAGCACCCAAGTCCTTCCAGGTCTTGCGCTGGTTCTGCACGTCGGCATAGACGGTCAGCGAATGCCAGGCCACACCGAGAAAGGCGAGCAGGGCGATCAGCAGACCCAGCAGGATGCCGCCGTCGTAGGCGTAGTTTTTGATCGTCTCGATCAAACCAGATCCTTCGCCACGCGAAGGGGCTTCCATGGTCGGGAGTTCGGCAAAAGCCAGGCTTGGACCGAGCACCAGCAACAGACCGATCAAGCGCAGGTTCGCACGATCACGCAGGTTGTTTTTCAGGGGGACAAGGCACTTGAGCATGACGGCGATCTCCTGGTTTAGGAAAGGGTGAAGAACATCAGAACCAACAACGCGAGCAACACGCGTGCAGTGCTGCCACCGAAGAAGCCGAAGCGCACACTGCCTGTCGCCCATCCCCGGTAAGCCGTCCACATCACCCAGGTACACCAAAGCAAAGCCAGGACGAGAACCAGGGACAGCCACAGTGTCGAACTGCTTTGCGCCGAAAAGCCGGAGGCGTTTTGAAAAGCGGAGCTCTGAGCGTCAGTCATGCTCATGGCGACGGCTCCGCGGGCAGTGCGTCCAGACGGTAATCGCCGACCAATTCAGTAGCATCGCGGGGTTGAGCGCGAGAGGGGGACATATAGCCCTGCACCCCCTGGCGAATACGTTGGATGTCCTTAGACAGACGGAGATAGTCGAAGCGATAGCGCTCGACTGGTTCAGCCGTGCTGGCTGCCTCAGCTCGTGTCGCAAGGCGTTCGATGGTGTCGAGTTGCCGCTGGATAAGGCTGAGTTGATCCTGCTCATGAGCCGAGGCGGCATAGCTGCTGCCGTGAACGATAGCCAGCGAGAGTAGTAAGCAGCGAAAGACGGTAGTCGGCATGATGCTGTCCCATATGGAGCTGGGAGCAGAATCAAGTCAAAGGTCGAATTATTCCGTAAGAAACCTGAGGTCTAATGAATCGCTTTTTCTGGGGAGGTACTGGAGATGTTTACTTACAGCTATGTGGTCCTTCGATCTTTGATGGAGGGAGTGGTTGAGGCTCTAGGGAAATTCCACTCTCGATGAGCTTCGTTGATGACGATATCGTCACAACCCATTTTCCGTGAACAGCACGGCACGCGGGCCTGTAAGCTATTCAGGAGGCCCGCTGCCAACTCTCTCAGGATCGTCCGCGATTCGTCACCACTCCTGACAGAGAACCCCATGACTGCACCCATCCGCCGCGCAACATCTCTTCGCCCAGGGCAATTCAAACACCTGATCCGCGTTGCATCCGTTACTGGCCGTCTGCCAGAGCGTGACGTGATGCTTTTGTGGCTCACACACACACCACTGGGATTCGCGTCACCGAACTGGCCTTACTGGAGGTCGCAGACGTGCTGTACCCCAGCGGAGCCATCAAGCCCGAGGTGTATCTACGAGCAGACATCACAAAGGGTTGCCGACCGCGCAATGTGTACCTGACACATGCTCGATGCCTTGCGGCCCTGGACGGCTGGACGGCTGGATCGCGGTTCGCTTGCGACGACGCTGGGGCCTTTCCGGCGCTGACGAATACCGGGGCCTGCGCCCAGGTTCAAAGCTGGTTACCACACACAAGGGCCAAGCCTTTGAGCTGGCATTCAAGCACCGCGAGTTGAACAGTGGGTCGGAGGTGTACCGGGCCTGTGATTCACTCCAGCAGGCGATCAGCCGGCTCTACCGGCAGACCGGTATCAAGCAGGGGGCATCGCACAGCGGCAGACGCTCACTCGCGGCAAAGGTGTTGGCCGCGACAGGCGACGTTGAGACCGTACAAACCATTCTTGGCCATTCCTGCCTCGATCACAGCAAGCCGTATCTGAGCGTTGACCAGCTTGTTATCCGTAGGGCATTTGAGCTTGCGCTGTAGACGACTATCGCTAGCGTTAGAGTCTGGCGCCTGATTGGGGGCATTCACTTTCGCGATATTTTTTAAGCGAATAGTCTTGTGGACCCAATCCTCATCCTATCGCTTTCCAATAAACGAGCCGCCAAATAGATGGCTTTTGGCCGCATGGCTGATTAACATCGGGATGCCTCGCCTGCTTGCTGGTGCAGCCGCCTCACAGCACTGAACCAAGTTTGACAGACGCCAGCCATCTCTCTTCGGAGGTTGTTGTCCGGGTCGCGACCAAGATCGCCGTTAAGGCTTCGCGGTCTCCCGAAGGTAAAGGGCACCGCTCGACTGCTGCGTCAATAACCGTAACTCTGTCTGTACGTTGGGGTCACCAGACGGTTAGCAGCTTTATTTTCAGCGCGGTGTTCGATGTTCAGCCGCATGGCGCGCGCTTGACCGCGAAACCCAAAAAGGTACGATTTGCACCTTGGCGGGGCCTTCGGAGGACAATATGCGGTCGTGCAAAAACGTGCCAACCTGGCGCATGGCGCGAGCTTAACCGCGAGGCCCAAAAAGCTACGATTTATCGTATTTTGACGGAATCTTTGGGGGTAATCATGCGTTTATGCAAAAACGTGCCAGCTTGGCGCTCGCCGCATCACGGAGTTTCGTGACTGCGATCAGCCTCGCCTGCTTGCTGGTGCAGCCGCCTCACAGCACTGAACCAAGTTTGACAGACGCCAGCCATCTCTCTTCGGAGGTTGTTGTCCGGGTCGCGACCAAGATCGCCGTTAAGGCTTCGCGGTCTCCCGAAGGTTGAAGGTCCCCTGTAGCAGTTGGGTGAGAGTTCACTGGTGTCTCCCAACAAACAAGGAGTTTTTGTGGCCTCGTCGCTTTACCGTAGAATCTACAGCGGGGATTCGTTGTATTCGGCCTGGAGGAAGGTCAAAGAAAGCGCCTTTTCTTCATCATCCGAAACTATCCGAAACGAAGCCAAGGATTTCGAGAGCCAACTCCCCAAGTCGCTTTCCGACATCCAGCGCGCGCTATCCAAGAAGACCTTTACCTTCCCAAAGCAGACCGGCGTGGCAAAAACCAAAGCCAACGGAAATTCTCGCCCGATTGTGCTTTCACCTATACCCAACCGGATCGTCCAGCGGGCTCTACTCGACGCCTTATCCCGTATTAAGTTCGTGAAAGAAACGCTGGCTACCCCTACGAGCTATGGGGGCATAAAAAACAAACGGGTCTCGATGGCGATAGCCGACGCCAAAGCAGCCATTGCCAAAGGAGCCGCCTACCATATCAGGTCAGATATCGCCGAGTTCTTCACTAGAATTGACAAGGCCCGTGTGATGAGACTCGTGGCCCCTCACATCAAATGCGCAGACACAGTTGCTTTATTTCAAGCAGCTATCACCACAGAGCTTGCGAACATTGACGTGCTTCGGCGACAGGGTCTCGATGAGATTTTCCCCATTGGGGTGGAGGGTGTAGCCCAGGGATCTCCCCTGTCGCCACTCATAGCCAATTTGTACCTCCACGACTTCGACAAAACCATCAACGATGGTGAGGTCACTTGCCTTCGGTACATCGATGACTTCCTGATCCTCGGGAAGGACATGGGCTGTGTGGACCGTGCTTTTAGCAAAGCACAGACTGAGCTCAAAAAGCTCTCACTTGAAGCATACCGGCCCTTAGCAACAAGCGACAAAGCTTCAAGGGGCCTTACAGCTAAAGGATTCGATTTCTTGGGCTGCTTCGTTTCGGCAGGATTGGTCCAGCCATCTACAGCTACGAGGGAGCGATTCAAGAAACGGATCAAATCCGATTTAGACGCATCGATACGCATGATGAAATTCAGTGTCGAAGCTGGAGATATATCCCCAAAGGGGTCCTACTCTGGCGCGCTACAGAATCTCGACCGAGTAATCCTGGGTTGGGGAAAGGCCTTTTCCTTCTGCAGCAATGGCCAGTGGATAAAGAGCCTGGATGACTACATCACAAGTACATTGGCGCAGTATGAAATAGAGAAAGCGAATCTCTTTCAAAAAACAAATGGCACGGCTCAGCGTAGGATGTTGGGGGTAAGGCTGCTTGCAGCGGTCCACTCGGAGCGCCCTGAGCCAGCGCAGGGCATTTGAAATTGCCTAATGCAGGGCCGTAAATCTCACCGGTGACAACATCCTTGGCATGAGCTTGCGGCTTTGCAGCGTGATTTGCAGCGTCAGGTCTAGGAAAATCGACCATGCCGACCACCAACACCCCGTTTGTGCTGTATGTGTACCGCTGCACCGTTTGTGGCAATGCAGGCACGTTGCATCTGCCTGAATCAGCGCCCGAGGTGACAACAGCCTGCTCCGCGTGCGGTGCCGAAGTACGGGTCGAATGGGACGGCGGCGTAGAGCTGACCACCAACGAACCCGAATGACGGAAAATCCCGCGACACTTCATCTTGTGTCGCCGGCAGCTGCGATCGACACCACATCTAGTGGTACAGAGGAAAAACCCCTGATCGACTACTGAGACCCTTGAGGACCTGAACTTATGCTCCAGCCCACGGTAACAGATGAAATCGTCTCGGCCTTAGCGACGAACGACATACCTGGCCGCAGATTCAAGGCGATTTTCGATTACCTCCTTGAGCAAGGCCTCAAGCCGGAAGGTAAGTCGAATTCCGGAACGCTGGTGTTCCAGCATCGCGATACGGATGGCAACTTTATCGACGTGCTCGCTTTCCGCCGCAAGCTCGAGGATGTTCTTTCGTTCCCGCGCTCGTACTGGGGCAGCCGTTCAGATCGACGCGAGGCGCTGTGCAAACCGTTCGATTATTCAGAAAGTCCTTCGGTGGCGACTGGGGTGGTGGGCTATACAAATTACTCAAGCGGGCAGCTTGCGATCAAGTCGATCACCCAGGAGCGCGTCATGGCTGTTTGCGTCGCCGTGTGCAGCGATCTGAAAAGAGGTGATGAAGCATCGGCCACGGCAGTTGCCCTATTGAGTGAGTGATGCTGGATAACCTGATGATTCCGGCTGTTGCAGCAGGTGTCAGCGCCGCCGTGTACTTCACCTTCGGCAAGTGCGCCGGGAAGTAGGAAAAGGACCATGAACATTGAGACTATGGCAGCAGCCGTCGCGAAATGGGCCAGCTCCGAGCCGCTAATTCGAAAGGCGTATCTCTTTGGCAGCCGAGTTCGTGGCGCGCATAAGCCAGACAGCGATCTGGATGTTGCGGTCGAGATTTTCACCTTGCAGGGCGATAGCAGTCCATTTACTACCTGGACCTGTGAAGCGCAGCGCCTCAAGGCCTCGATAGCTGGAGTTGTTCCTGTGATCATCGATCTTGATTGGTATGGGGGTGAGGTAGAGACGCCCCGCATCCATCAGGCTTTAGAGCAGTCAAGTGTCGTGGTCTATAACGTTGAAAATTCCACCTCAACCATCCCGACCAACTGATCAGGGAAAATCTAACCATGGCACAATTTCCACGCCCGATTTACGTCGATACGCGCAGCAACGTCATGATCGGTGGGAAAAGCTCAGAACAGACTGAAGCTGACCTCGCTGCGGGGGTTGCCCGTGTGGGTGGGTTCTTTCGTGAGCCAAGCTACTTTGAATCCTACTTGCACGCCGCACAGGCGCTGATCGACAAGGGAAGGGCTGACGGGAATCTTGATGACTTGGGCATGCCGGCGTTCTACCTACAGCGTCACACTTTGGAACTGCTCTTGAAGTCGGTGCTGAGTTGGCTCCATAGCATTGATGATCTAAAGAAACGGATACTCAATGTTAATTTTCAGCCAGACCTCGACGCACGCGATAAGAACGTGAATAAGCACAGTCACCGAAAGCTTCTAGATATGGTGCTAGCTGCGGCCAAGGAGCTTGAGTTGCCGGAGCCGCCTTCAGAGCTGGAGACTCTCGTGGAGAGGTTCACGAGTTTTGAACAGACAGGTACGTGGGCTCGCTACAGCTCATCCCGAATGCGCGGGCATGAGAAAGTCCAGCATCTTGAAAACGAAGTAGTGATCCCACTTGTAGATCTACAGTCATCCCTGGCAGATCTGGCAGCAAGGGTGATTTCTAGAGACCTGGATGCACACAGCTACGAAAACGTTCTCGTCGACGAATGGGACTACCTGAACCAGCAGGTAGAAAACATGCGATCGTGCAACTGATGTAGACCGCCAATTTTCATTTCCGTGATCGAGGGAATGCGCAATGAATATAGGCTTCAGAGCTGTATCGTTAACGGTTATTGCAATGCTTTCACCTTGCGCCATTTCAGCTGCTGAACTGGCTCCTGGCGTACTTGATGCCCAATGGTTGGTGAAAAACTGCGGTTCAATTCCCCAAGGCTCAAGCAAACCTAGTGGTATCGGAGCTGCTGCGGAAGCTGGAGCCTGTATTGGATATCTCGGTGCGCTTGCAGAAACAGCACCGCTTCTGAACCGTGTTGTGCCTGCAAATGCTCAAGTGTGTACGCAAGGTCAGGTCAAACCTGCTGCCCTGGCACAGGTCGTCCTTGACTACATCAAAAGGCGACCCGCCGTAGCAGGTGATCCACGTCTTGTGGTCTCACTGGCTGCTCTTTCTGAAAAATATCCGTGCCGATAGGACAGTTCGCAATGCGTGAGGTAACGGAAAAAAGGACAACAGATATGGAAGATGTTCGGGCAGTCGAGTTGTACGCTGAGTTCCGAAGGAGCTACCAGACAAAACGGGTAACCATCTCTGTTTCGAGCCCTGACTTAGCTGACGATCTGACGATGCCCGCATTCCCGATGATGTTCCACCAGGCTGTCTCAGACCCTCTCCGGGAAATGTCGAGAAGCACGAATGACTTCCAGCGTTGGATCAACATGCTCGCGGCCTGGGAGCCGATATACGAAGCCTGCAATCAAGATGAAAAGCTGAGCATTCTAGGCGAACACATTGCGCCCATCTCCGCTCTGGTACTGGGCGCCCCACAAGCTCTACGGGGCCGTATGATATTTGCGGCTGCAACCGGATGTGGTCATGCAAATTATCACCTGTCAGGTACTCGGCCTGATCTGCAATGGAATGGCTCTGGCCATCTGACAATGAGTGTTGCGTCGCGGATTGGCCAGCCATGGGCGAAATGGCGGCAATTGGCCCCAATCCTGGGCGAGTTGGGTAGAGGCTCAATCTCCGAAGACACGGATGACTACCGTAATCAACGGGAACATGGCCATCCCCGCAACATTGGAATGGGACTTACGGCTTCCGTATCCGTGACGGAGGATGCTGGCGGCCGAAGCTGGGGTTTCGGTTCCAAGGAAGCAATACCGCTTGAAACGGTCATTAATGTCGCAGTGGGTCAACATGCAGTTGTCGTCAGGGCCTACGAAGCGCTCTGCGACCTTGCACATGAACAATTCGAGGCCCTGATGGTGTTTGACCGAACCAACACCGCCACGTAGCAGCACAAGAACGACCTTGGCAAACACAACTGAATCCACGGAAAAGCCGCTCCACCGCCAGCCCGCCAATGCGCGGGCTAAGCCCGTAGGAGGGGACCACTTTCGCGTCCACGTTTACAAGGGGATCAGCATTATGAGCACTGCTACCTGCCGCATCTGCGGGCTTCTTTATGTGTCGTCTTTGGTAGAGGATCAAAAAACTCACGCTGCTATTCATAAAAAGCTAGCAAGCGGTTCACAGCCGCAGAAGGTTCGGGACTTTTCCAAAGCCTTTGGCTGGGCGGTAGCTCATAACGATGGCGGTCTTGAGCGAATGAAAGATCAGCATGACCCTGAACTCGGTAAGCTGGTAGTCGCATTTTCTTGGTGGAGTCGCGCTCTTTCGAATGGTGTCCAGGTGAAGGACTTTGACAGTTACATGGAGGCTCACCTTGCATTTGCCGATTCACTCGTCAGTGGTATAGACGTGGATAAAACCAGCGCAGCGATCAAAAAATGGGAAAGGTTCGCAGGCTGATCACCAGCTAGAGGAAACCACGGCTATGACCATGCGCACGTATGAATACTTTGCTTGCCCCAACGGCCACCAGGGCGAAGAGAAAACCACCGAGAACGATCAGCCATATTCGAAGTGCTGGGAGAGTATTTCGATCAAGGGCCTCAGAAACGGGCCAGATGGCTGCTATTTATGCGAAGTGTGCGGGTTGCTGATGTCTCGCGTCCCGAAGCCATCCGCATAGGAAACGACCATGCCATTCCCAAAAATCCACCAGCACAGTTCACACGTACCTACTGGTCCGATCATGCCGGACTACCTTCGCGAGCAGTAGGAACAGCTCCATATCGAATGGCTTGCTCATGTTCGACTACCAATGTAAGTCGATAACAGGTCGATACGGCCGAGCCCCAACTCGTAGCTGATTTGCACTCGGGCATCCTGATCTAGGCGTCGGTCGAGTTGGTAGCAACGGCCACCGTTGATGGGCGCGAGATGATGAGTGATCTGCTCATAGCGTTCGCACGCATAGGCGACCCGAAGTTCGTGGAAGCCTTTGAGGTTGTGCGAATGGAGGATCTCTCGTGCGGGGCGGACGATTTGCCGTTGTAAATCGACATAGCTTTCGTTCGGGGCAAGCAGGTTGCGGCTACCGTTGGGCGAAACCTGTTCGGCAAATTTTAGCGCGTCACGAATAGGATCATTTACCGTGATACAACGAAGCGCCGACGCACGTGAGCGGCCACCTTGGATGCCATCTCGGATGTTGATTTTGCTGCAGTGTTCGGCCTCATGTTTTAGGCGCGGTAGATCGGCCAAAATGGCCTCGCGCAAGCGCATGCCGGTGGCTCGCACCAACTGAACGATGGCCGCTGCACGCGGCATTTGGTGTTCGCAGAGTACGTCGACGATCCGCTTTACCTGTTCGTGGTCTTGGCCTTGCGGCACCGAGCGACGAACACTGGTGCGCTGCATTCCCAATGCCATACTCGGACTCGGCACCTTCACAGACGGATCGCCGCGAAGCGCCGCCATAGTCCGGTTCACGCTGGACAACCGGTTTTGCGCGGTAGCGATACCGATAGCGCCTTGTTCGATTTGTTGGCGCAGATGCCCTGCGTAGTCCAGCAAGGTCTGTCGATCAATCTGCCGCGCATCATTAAATCCCGGCCCATCCTCCGAACGACACCAGCGGACGAACGCCTGCCAGCGATCACTGTGCGCCTTGACTGTGGCGTAATGTCCTCCGCCAAAAAAATCGCGCAATGCTTTCGGTCCGGCATAACTCAGTTGTCGGCCATAGCCAAAATTGCGCCCATCTCTTCTACCAACCAATGCCATGATCAAACTCCTCTCGAAGCCAAACACCTGTGGGGGAGCACTAGCGCGGGACTGGCGGTTCCTTACGACCGGGAGCTTGTGCATCTCATAAGCGGGCCTCCTGAACACTTCTGCAGATAAGCATTCGTGTCGCACTCAGAGATATTTTTTGAATGTCGCCATCGTGATGGCCATGGCGACCCCGAGCATCACGGCGCAAGGCAGAAGTACCGCCATTGGGTTGAGCGAAAAGGGTAGGGACAGGTAAAGGATCCAGGGCACGATCAGCAGTGGGATGACCGCTCGCTTGGCCCGATGATAGACAAAGCTGCTTTCGCGCCCAGCGCCGAATTTACGCAGGTCGCGGCGCATCAAACCATCGATGAAGCCGGTGAACATGGCCAGCAGAAGCAGGGGGGTCGCCAAGACCAGAATGGTCAGACGCACCACGAAAGTGAAAGTGACATACACCGCCGCCAGTACAAAATCCTCGATGCTCACATACAGCTGATTGAGCCCGCTCCAGAAGCCGTTGTCCTGGCTCGACGCCCGCGCCTGCTGGGCGAAATCCGTAAAACCGGTCTTGACCAGTAACCACTGCTGGAGGAAATCCAGCCACTGGACAATCGTCTGCCCAGGCTGTTGGATAATCAGTGAGGATGTGAAGTGCTCACTGAGCCAGCCCAGTTCGCTGCTCAGCATCGCCTGACTGTGTCGCCAGCCTTGATCACCCCAGAACAGCAGCAGACCGGCCCACTCGATCAGAATCGAGAACAGCAACGAGGCGATCAGCAAACCGATGACGTGCAGGACCAGGTTAATCGCCGAGACGATTAGCCCTGGGCGCTGGATGGGTTGCGGTGGAGGGTTCTGAGCTGAAGTCATCCTTCTTGACTCCGCGAGATGCACTGCAGGGCCGACGGCGTCATTGGGCCTCCTGAGCAGGAACACTTGCATCCACCGCTGAAGAAGTGCGTGGAGGCGTAACCCGATCTGGATCGAAGTCGAGCGTCGGGCCGCCACCGCTTGCGCTCCACCATTGTCCCGCCTGCTCGTTGTAGGTCGCCCGCATCCGCTGAGTGAGTTCCTGCAGGTCCTTGGGCATGGCATCGTCGTTGGAGGGTTTTGGCAGCGGCATGCGGACTTTCCAGAGCTGGCCACCGGCCTGGAAGGAGAACATCTGTCCCTTGGGTAGACTGACGATATGCGCTGGCTCGATCAGCGGCACACTGGTGCTGCTGACACGGTCCTGCGAGGAGGAGGTGAAATCCGTGTTGGCTTCAGGATCGGAGGTGTCGGTCGCACCCGACACGAGGGTCTTGGTCAGCACGTTAACCTTGGGCAACTGCTGGGTGAGTAGTTCAGCGGTTGCGGTTTCGCGCACCCGCAGCATCTGCAGAGTGTTGAAGTTACCAATAACCTGGCCAGCTTTGGCGCGGTTGCCGATACGTGCTTCGATATCGCTGAGGGTCTGGGTGTAGGCGGTTACCTGGATACCGGCACCGCCGCCCTTATTGATCAGCGGGATGAATTCATCCCCCATCAACTCGTTGAACTCATCGGCGTGGAGGTTGATCGGCAACTTGTCACTGTTGTTACCCGATTGGGGCAGGCCATGGTCGATGCCGTGTTTGTAGATGTGTCCGGCGACCGAGACCAAGTCGGCAAACATGGAGTTGCCCACAGCGGCGGCCACCTCGGCGTCGGTCAGTGCATCCAGGCCGACATAGACGATGCCACGTTTTCGGATGATCTGCATCCAGTCGAAGATTGGCCGCGGGTCATCTAAGTCAGTGTAGTTGGGGGCCAGTAACTGGGCGGTCTTGCCGGTGGTGAGTTTCTCCAGCAGCGGCAGTAGCGAGGCAACGATTTTGTCGAAGTAAGTACGGTCATATCGTACCGCCGAACGCAGTCCGTCCATTACCGGATCAAATACCCGCTTCACCGCCAGGTACTGCTCGATGGCCACCACACGCTTTTCGCGCCCGATCATATGCCGGGGAATATTTTTCTCGGTGAGCTTGCCTTCAAGCTGGACGATCACTTCCCACGCTTTCGGATCAGTCTTGGCGAAAAACTGCTGGGCGTATTCGATGAACAGTGCGTCGATGTTGACCACATGCCGCTGGATCTGCAGGTAGTCCGGACGTCGTCCTAGCTCGATCAGGGCGCGGGCGATGATGTTGACGAAACGCCAGGCGAACTCGCGGAAGGCCGCGGAGTTACCTTCACCGCTAAGCTGCCCGGCGATGCGTGACGCCACTTCCGAGATACGACCGAAACGTCCCACGGCGTTGTAGCGGGCCGAGATTTCTGGCCACCCCAGATGGAAGACATAGAACTCCTTCTCCCGCCCGGCTCGCTTGGCTTCGACGTACATGCGTTTGAGCAGGTCGGCATCACCCTTCGGATCGAAGACGATCACCACTTCATGTTCGACGCGGTGAATGTCCTGGGTGATGTACACCTCGGCGAGTCGCGTCTTGCCGACACGGGTCGTGCCCAGCACCAGGGTATGTCCGACCCGTTCGCCCAGTGGCAGACTGACCTCCGTTTCGTTGGGCTCGACCCCATGCAACAGCGGCGAGCCACCTACTGGGGGCAAAGGGCGCAACGGATTGAAGGCACTGTCCCAGGCGGTGACACGGGCCAATGTAGAGAGCGGAAACGGTGCATGTTCCAGGCGGCGTTCGAGTCCGCGTGCCAGACGATAGCGGGTCGGTTGGTCGACATAGTGAGCAACAGCCGGATCCTGGGCCTCGACCAAGCGCTGGGTGTGCAGGCGGGTCCAGCGAAAGCCGCGGCCCATGAACAGACGCTTGCGGCTGACCGGAATCTGTTGGCTGGTCAGTTCGTAGCGGGGCAGCCGGCGGATATTGCGCCGATAACGCAGCACCTCCCAGGTTTGTCGCAATCGGATAAGGCCGAACAGGGCATAGGCCAGTGCTGCAACCAGACCGATCTCGGGTGACAGCGCCACGGCCCAGGGCGAGTACACGCACAACACCGCGGCGGCGATGCAGATCGCTACGGTGTACAGCTCCACCGCTGGCCGGAGCTTGGACTCCATCGCATGCTCGGCCATGACCTGGACTCACTGTTCCAGTGAGGTGGCGGTGATCAAGACGGGGTAGTGCTCAATCTGCAGGCGGGTGGCGATGTCGTTGCCGTTGACCGGCAGGATGGTGATGTCCGGAGCGGCTGCGCGAATTCGGGCCAAAGCTTCGGTATCGGTTACTTCAACCGCTAGACCGGCCGCGCCCATTTCCTGCAGTTCAGTCGCGCGTTGACGCAACCAAGCCAGTGACTGGGGGTCGTCACCCACCAGGAAAAAAGGCCGCAAGCCCGGCATGTTCAGGGCGCGAGACGTGATCTTGCCGGGGCTCAAGTGAGAGCTGCGAACGGGCAGTATCCAGGCTTCGTCGGCAAACGTGGACAGGTCCGCAAGCATGGCCCGATCAGGCTGGGTCTTGATGTTTATGGGCGACCTGGCAACCTGAAAATGGGGGCGGGTGAAGTCGCTAGGCTGATCCTCGGCAACGCTCAGTTCCGGCTGGGCGAAAGGTGCCAAGAGCAGGATGCAATAACAGGCAATGGTGATCCGCTTCATGGTGGTGTGCCCTGTTTAAAGGAAATCAGCAGCTGTTCGAGTCTCTTGGAAAAGCCAGCACGGTAGCGTGCTGCCGGCGCGCCTCCTGCCGGACGGTGATAGCGCCCGGCAGCCAAGACCCAATCACCGGTGGCGGCGTGATGCTCCTGCAACAGCGTGGCGGTCACGGCGAGGTTTCGGTAGGGGTCGAGGGCTTCGCAGGGGCTGGAAAAACGTAGTCCGTGATAACCCAGGTTGGTTTGGCCGAGTCCAGCATCGACCCGCTTGGCGTCATGTCGGGCGAGTGCCTGAAGCAAGGCGTGACAGGCGGCCTGGCGAGTGGCGAAGCGGTAGGGGGTTCCGGCGATGTTCAGGGTCCACGGCCAGGGCAGCAGTCGACCACGGACGCGGATACCACTCTCCTGCAGGGCAATCGCGAACAGCACCGTAGAAGGGATATCGGCGTCATGCGCCGCCAGTTGGTAGGCAGGAGGCGGAAGTTCGTCAGCCTGGACGGCGAGCATAGTCAGCATGAGCGCAATACCACTCAGTCGAGGCGTTGCCATTGTCCATTCACCTGTCGGAACGTGGCGGGCAACGGCCCCGGGGCACCCAGGCCGAACCAGCGACCACGGTCATGGTTCAAGGTGATCTGCTGGCGTTGGACCTTGACCGGATCGATGTCCGCTTGCCGAGCCCAGCGACGGACGCGTTCATCCTCGCCTTGGCTGCCCACCAGGTAGATATCGAACGCCGTGTCACTACTTTGCAGACGCTGCGCTTCGGCGGTGCACGCCGGGCAGTGGTCCTCCACAAACAGGGCCTGGCGTGGCATGACCGATGAGCTGGCAGGGGGCGGGGACGCCATGCCCTGGATCGGCAGCAGCCCGGGAAACAGCTTGGTCCAGGCCGCGGTGTAAGCGTTTTGGTAAGCCAACTCGTGCTCGGCACGTTTGGCTTCCAGCGCTACCTGTAATTCGGCATAGCGCTGGCGCTCTTGGTCGGTCTGGGCCTCGACCCCGAGTGCGGTCAATGGATCGAGGTTCGGGCTCCAGAAACCGCGCGGGCCGGCTTGGATCTGTTCGAAGCGCGTCCACTCCTGCTCCGTCAGACCCCAGCTCGCTGCCTGTTCAGAGTCAGAGCGCGCCAGCGGAGCAGACTGCGTGTCCTGGGTCCGTGACTGTGTCGTGACGGGGTTACCCATTGCAACGCCTGTGGTCAGCAGCGAAACGAGACAGACAACGGCGGGCAGTTGCGCTCTGTTCATGATTGCGTCTCAAGGGAGGTGCACGGTCTGATCTGGCTGAGCGGCCACCGCGAAGATGGCTGAGTTCGGCTCCAGTATTTTCAGGCGCCAAGCCCCTTGCTGCTCACCGCTATGTAGCAGCCGGACATCCGTGAGCGAGCGACTGTCATGAGGTGCGACCACCAGAAAGCGCTCACCACCGCGGGACTCGACACTCAATACTGAAAACGGTGGCGAGAGTGGGGCGGGGTTGGGGCGAACGGTCTTTTTCGGTTTGGTCGAAGAAGGCGTCGGTGGTGGAGGGAATGACTTTGTCTGCTGCTCGACCTGTTCAAGGCGTGCGCGCAGCGCTGTCAGGTCTGCCTGGGTGGCGCAGACTGCGAGACCATCGCGCAGTTCCTGTATCTCTTGCGCCCACTGATCCAACATGGGATCGAGGGTATTGGCCTGTTGCTCACCGGTATCGACCATCTGCTTCAGGTCTTTCAGCGCGTACTGCAACTTCTCCTGGGCGTCCTTGAGGGCGCTTGAATCATGTTGCAGGGTGTCCAGGGTTTGTCGGTATTGCGTGTTCGTGCTCTGCAGTTCGGCCACGCGTTGATACTGGTTATACAAACCACCGCTCAGGCCGGCGACCGCCAGGCACAGCAGCCCAATGATGAGGGTTTGAAACGTCGAGGCTTTCATGGGCGTGACTCCGACTGATGGGGCGCGTCGGGTGTGCCCCGCACGACCCCGGCATCCATTTTCTGCTGTTCGAAGCAGACCGAACGGCCAACTTCATCGGTCTTGAGTTGCCAGGCGGGGCCAGCGAGCACTTGCAGCGCGCTGTGCAACGGGATTGGGCCAAGCCGGTAATGAGCTGCGGGCAGAGGGCGGGTAAACAGCACCTTCACCGACGCGGAAACTGGACAGAGCGAATAGCCCGAGCGCTGCAATACATACTGCAACGCATCCTGCACTGAAGGGCTCAGGCTGGATGGGATGCTCACGTCAATAATTTGGGCAAGAAGATCGCGTTGTTCCGTGGTGGGCTCGGTGCTGACCAGTGTGTAGCGGCCATAACGAAGTTCTGCCGGATGCCTTTCGTCGGCTGTGGCCCTGGAGTGCTGGGCCCGATTGGAGCCACTGTCTATCTCTGGATTGGTCGGCAAAGGGTCGGGGATTTGCGCGGTACAGGCGCTCAACAAACCCAGCAGGCAGACAGGCGTGAAAAAACGCTCCATGGGAAAAACCTCATGTCAGATTCAGTGCAGAACCTGACACGAGGTGAAGGAACGATTCAGTGAGAAAGTTGATTCAAGGTGGGTCGTGTTAACGCTGAACACGTTGCTATTCATCGAAAATGGCGAGCCCATCCAAGACGGCAGCGTCGGGGTCGAAGATCAACAATCGCACATCCGCCAATGCCGCCAAATACAGTACGTTGACCAAGGCTTCCGGTGTGCCTGCGTCGAGTTGTTCTTGTCTCAAGCTCGAATGACGGTTGCCCTCAATGTTCAACAAGTTATCGTCCGTCCATGGCGTGCCGATCAGTTTGCACCCGATACCGCAGCAATCTGGCAACGTGAACAGCTCGAACAAGAGGCCGGTTTTGCCTCGGAGCCGAGTGACTGACCCACGCCTCAAGACACAGCATCGCTTCATCGGGAAGGTGTGCGGTACTGATTTCCCAGGCTCGACTGTAGTGTCCCGTTTCGAAGCTTAGGCGATGGACCATGGCTTGGGCTTCTTCCAGGGAGTACAGGTCGCCGACGTGATGCCGCTTGTTGAGCACTTCGCCCATCACGGCGTAGATCACTTGGCGCACCAGCCCGGTGGATTGGCAGCGTTCATCCAACTCCTCCCGAATGGATTGGCCTTCGCTGATCAACGCGAAATCGTCATTGAACAGGCAGGGGAACAGTTGCAGTTCATCGTCGGGCAGATGGGCCTGTGCGTCGTGTAGTGGTCGAAAGCAGGGAGGGCAGTCGTCTTCGTAGGTGATCAGTAGCAGCCGTTCGATATGCAGGTTGCCGTAACCGCGAGTAAATGGGTTTGAGGCCATCAACAGGGCTGGGGCTTGGTGTGTGGGGTTCATGAGCGTTCTCCAGGATGAAAATGAATAAGGCGCCCGAAGGCGCCTGTGAGGGTTACAGCCAGCCATGTTCGGCCAGGGAAAGCGGACGACCTTCACCCACGATGAAGTGATCCAGTACGCGGACTTCGATCAAGGCCAAGACCTCCTTCAATCGGGCGGTCAAGACGCGATCCGCCTGGCTGGGTTCCGTGCAACCAGAGGGGTGGTTATGCACAAAAATGGCGGCCGCGGCGTTATGCACGAGAGAGCGCTTAACCACTTGGCGGGGGTAAACACTGGCGCCATCAATGCTGCCGTGAAAGAGGACTTCGAACGCCAACACCCGGTGCTGGGCATCGAGAAATATCACACCGAAGACTTCATGCTCTTGTTGCACAAGATGCAGTTTTAGGTATGAAGCCACGGCGTCAGGCGACATCAGGTTAGGGCCGCGGGCGAACAGCCGACGATCCAGAATATGCAGTGCTTCGTCGATCACCTGGTTTTCTTGGACGATACGATCAGCCTCGAAATCCGAGGTCTCAATCAGTGTGAGTTGGGTGCTCATGGTAGTACCTCCGAAGGGAACAATCAGGGGTACACGCCCGAGGGGTGTATTGTCCCCGAGGTGGGTGTGGAGTCGCGGGCGTTAGCAGATGGCGCGCTGTTTACAGCCGCGTGAATCGGTGGCGTTGACCGTGTAGGGACGAACCACAACCGTCGCAGGGCAATGGGGAAAAAGCTTTTATTCCCCAGCCAGTTTCGGGATCGAAGTCGGCACTGATGGGCATTAACAGAACCAGTCCTCGATGGATGCCGGCGATGCGTTTCTCAATTTCATCCGTCGTGTAATAGAGCGATAACGTGCTGTAGTCCTCGTAAGCAGTAGCGAACACGCAGTCGTCGCAAAGCCAGAAGGAATCCATGTGGTTCTCCTGTGCGGATTGAAGAAAAGGCGCTCGACGGAGCGCCTTGCTGAGGAACATCGTGGACTGTTCAGGCGGACTGAACGGTACGGGTGGCATCACGGCGGGCCGTGCGGGGAGTGGGTGGAGATTCAGGTTCGACCCGAGCCTCTGTTGGGTTTGCGGTCTCCTCAGCTTCGGTATCAGCCGATGAAGGGGATGGCTCACTGTTTGGCGCTTGCTCAGCAGGTGCTGTTACTTCCTGCCTGGCGGGCGCTTTGTATTCGAACGTGCCGTTGACCTTGATCCAGTCAATGAACAGCAAACGACCTTTCAGGCTGGCGCCCGGTTGACCTTGTTTATCGCCTTTCTCGTAGAGATACGGATCGATCCACAGGTCGCCGATACGGAACGACAGCAAGACCTTTTTCTCGGCTTTGACGGCGCCCATATAGAGACGAATCAAGCGTTCAGCTTCACCCCCAGCGACTTTGCAGTCGAAACGGGTGTACTCCACCGCATCGGTGGCACCGTGCAGGGCTGCGATATCGCAAGCCATGAATGGCTGGCCGCGGCGGACTTGTACTTCACGAACACGGTTGAGATAACCGATACCGACGGTGTGCAGATTGAAGTAAGTGGTCGCTTCTTGGGAGTGGTTGGCGTGGGCCATGGTGGTTCTCCTGTTTCAAGGGAAAACGGCGACGCACAGCCCCTGACGGGGAAGTGAGCCCCCGTCAGGGTGGGTAAGGTGAAGGCAAGCGATGAACGACTCGGCACCGGCAAGCCGATGACGATCAGAACGATGCGTCTGGAGAAATAGCGGTGCAGCAGAGGAGCATCTGCGGTGGTGATCCGCAAGCATAGGGTAGTGGGCATTCATCACCGCTGAATCGGTAACCGCGCGAGCTTCCGAACGCTGATCGCACTTGGGTAAACCACCACGAACGTGGCGTAGCCTTGAAGGTTCAAGCTACCTGGGCTGGGCTGTCAACGACAGCGAACCACGCCCTTTGTATAAGCCTGTCATAGGGGAGCGTCAAGACGCTGCCACCCGATTTTTTATGGCCGGAATATAGTGGTAGTCACTGGACTGAAGAAAGTGAAGAGTGCGCCTGGCGGGGTGCCAGGCGAAGAAGAGAAAAGCCACCTTTGACGGTCGTACGCAGTCGACAAGCTCCTCGCAAAACTGTATTCACTGCGTCACGCTTCGCCAACCGACCCTTGTCGTGGCCCGGGTCGGAACATGCTGGCACGCATCCGCGCACAAAGGGTGCCCAGTGTTTCCCCGGTGGGCTCCGGAACTGAATACGATCGCTGAAGCGGATGACCGCTATTGCCTGGTAGAGGCAACAGTGGTCATCCGCCACAGTGATCAGGTCGAGCACAAATCAGGAATGAAATTCCGCAGAAAGAGAAGGCTCCGAACTCAAGGAGTTCGACCGAGCTGCCCGGAGCTATTCGGTCTTGGGTCGCCGTTGGCGATGATCCTGAGACACTACAGCAGAGAGGGTGGGATCACGTCAAGCCAGTGGGCGATCCCGCATAAGCCACTACATTGAGCACGATGAAAGAGGTTACTTACTGCCGAGATGAGCGGCCAATTGTTCGACGGTTGCCAGGATAAAGGCGCGGTCACTTTCTTTGCCTTGGCCCGTGAAATCGGACAACACTTTATCGACTTAAAGAGGGATCAGCCGCCGTTGATGATGCACTGATCAGCACATCACCCCAATACTCATGCCGATCTACAGTGAAGCGTCATGAGCGACGCGTATCTTTTCTGATCGGCACTGTTCCCTTACAGTCGGGGTAGTGGGAGCATGACCAGAACGGCCCTGATTTCCCCTTTCGCCTGCGCATTGAGGCGTTGCAAATGGGGCAGGTCGGGCCGGCTTCGACCGGTACCGCCAAGGTGAGTGCGCCACAGTGTTCGACCAATTGTGCAATCCAGTTCGCCTGCTTGGCGACGAACGTATCCAGGGTCAGTCGTCCCGCTTCGATTTCGTCCAGAGCCTGTTCCCAGATCGCGGTCATACCCGGATCCGCGACAGCAGCGGGTACCGCCTCTATCAGAGTATGGGCCGCTGCGGAGGCCATTAAGGCGCGTTTTTTCTTCAGCAAATAGCCGCGATCAATCAACCCCTTGATGATGCCGGCTCGGGTGGCTTCGGTACCGATTCCGGTGGTGTCCCGAAGTTTCTGTTTCAGGCGTGGGTCGTTGACCAACTTGGCCACGTTTTTCATCGCCTTGATCAGATCGCCTTCGGTGAGAGGTTTGGGAGCGGCAGTGCGCATGGATTTGAGTTCGACGTCGTTCACTGCGCATTGAGTACCCTGTTGCAGGACGGGTAAGACTTGGGACTTTTGACTGGGCTCATCCTCCTCGGTGTTTTCGTAGAGCAAGCCTTTCCAGCCCTGGTTCAGGATCTGTTTGCCAACAGCAGTCAAACGCTCTCCGCCGCACTCCAGTTCGACCTGAGTTCGATCAAACTCATGATGCGGAAGAAATTGCGCGAGGTAGTGGCTACGAATCAGTTCGTAGACTTGGCGTTCTTGTTCGGACATCCGCGCCAGGTTCGCCGGCTCGGTGGTGGGGATGATGCCGTGGTGCGCGGTGACCTTGGCATCGTTCCACACGCGGGAGTGCAGTGATCGATCGAGTCTTCCGAATGTGGGCTGCAGCGCCGGATCCGTTTTGAGCAGGGCATCGAATACCGCGGGTACCTCATTGAACATACTCTCTGGCAAATAACGGCAATCGCTGCGTGGGTAGGTGGTGGCTTTGTGGGTTTCATACAGGGCTTGGGCGATGTTCAGGGTTTCCTGAACGCCGAGTCCCAGCTTGCGCGAGCAGACTTCTTGCAGTGTGCTCAGGTCGAAGGGCAGGGGCGGAGGTTCTCGGAAACGCTCAGTCTGCAGCGAGAGTACTGTGGCGGTCTTACCGCTAGAAATCTCTTGGGTCGCCTGAATGGCCAGCGCTTGTTGCAGGAAACGACCTGCCTCGTCCTGCCCTGAACTGGGAGGTAACCACGACGCGATGAATGGTTGCCCCATTGAGGACAGGTGCACCTCCACTTCCCAGTAGGGCACCGAGACGAAACTGGCAATCGCACGATCCCGATCGACTACCAGACGTAAAGTGGGTGTCTGGACGCGTCCAACCGACAATACACCGTCGTAGCCCGCCCGCCGACCAAGAAGGGTAAACAAACGACTCAGGTTCATGCCGATCAGCCAGTCGGCTCGGCTGCGGGCGAGGGCTGAGTGGTAAAGCAGGAAGGTCTCCTGACCAGACTTTAGTGAGGAAAGTGCGTTGCGAATCGACGCCTCGTTGAGGGCGGACAACCAGAGGCGCTGAACGGGGCCTCGATACCTGCAGAGTTCCAGCAGTTCGCGGGCGATCATTTCACCTTCGCGATCGGCGTCGGTCGCGATGACAACACTTGAGGCTTCACTCAGCAGGCGTTTGATGATTTTGAACTGCGCGGCGGTCTTGGGTTTGACCTCGACCTGCCACTGCACGGGAGTGATCGGTAGATGATCCAGCGACCAGGATTTGTACTGAGCACCATAAGCTTCAGGTGGGGCCGTCTCCAGCAGGTGACCGATACACCAGGTGACGGTTGAGTCGGTGCCGATCAGGCAGCCGTCACCACGCCGGCTGGCTCCGAGCACCTTGGCGATGTCACGACCCTGGGACGGTTTCTCGCAGAGGAAGAGACGCATAGAACTGCTCCGGATTGGGTTCGGAGCAGCGTTGTTCGAAGTAGCAGGGGCGAGATATGAGAAACCTGAATGGCAGGTTCCTCATATTAGTCGGTGAGGGCAGCTTTGAATGGGCCGAGGCTGCTACCTTGTAGGGTGGGTAACAGGGCGGGTTTTCACGAACAGCGAGTAATAACTGGTCGGCAACTTCGCGCAAAGGCGCAATTTTTATGCCTGATGTCTGTCAGGTCGACGGTGGTGGCCCTCTGCGTTTCTTAGGTTTCGACGCCGGTGAACTGGCCTGCTCTGTACTTTTCCCAACGTGTGTCGCAGATGCCGCGGGTTCACTGGATCGTTCCCGCATAATCACGCTGTGCACCCGGTGGGGCAGGACACCGACTCGACGGGCCTCGATCTTGAAGGTTACTCGTGCGTTATCTTCGCTGTCCTCCCACTCGTCGCGTACCGTACGACCTTCGACCAGCACCCGCATGCCTTTCTGATACAGCGTGCTCCAGTGTTCGGCCTCTCGATGCCAGAGCTCAACCGGGGCCCAATAGCCGCCTCGATCTTCATAGTTGCCCTCCCGTGGTACGGGGTTGTCGAAGTACACATTCAGCCGTAGCAAACGCCGGGGCTCGTCATTGCCTGATGGAAACTCCTGGAACTCTGGCGCACTGCCGATATTGCCTTCGCCGACGAAAAAAGTACTCATCGTGATACCTCCGCTGCGGGTGTGAACTGGCACAGCAGCCGTTCGGCGCTGGCCATTTTGATCGCACAGGTCGTGGCCTGGCGGTAGAGCGAATGCACCACACTCATCTGTAGGTTCAGTGCAATGCGCTCGCATTCGAAACGGTGCAATCTCTCCCGTATGGCCTGTGGCAGGGCATTGTTGCAGACCTGGCGTTCCCAGACCGCTACGCCCATACGGGCGAAGTCACGGGTGCGCCAACGCAAAAAGGTGCTGCCTGCGCTGGTGTTCTGCAGCACCAAACGAATGTCCAGCAGCGAGTAAGGGGGCTGCCCAGCCTGCTGTACCACAGCCTCCATCAGGTGACACAACTGTGCCTCGATTTCCCTCGCTACCTGCGCCAGGTGCTCCAACTCCCCCTTACCCTTAAAAGGTTTTAAAAGGCCTTTTAGGGAGGCTGCGTGTTCGAGCTGTCGATAGGCATCGTGTGTTAACACTTCTAGGCTCATCGGTTGAACCGGGGTCATCGGATTCATGCTTCGTCCTCCGGCTCATCCACCGTCGCAGATGGCTCTCCCGGTTCCGCTGCCAACGCGTCAGCGTCATCCACTGGCACAGCGCCACGACGAATGATCGGCGGCGCGAACTGGGAGCGGCGAATACCCTCAAGAATGTCCAGTGGAGGCAGACCCAATTTTTCGGTGGCCGCCAAGGCACGGGCGTTGTTCGCCGCCATGTCATCGCGTGTGACGCCGGAATGCCGATAGCGCTGTGCCTGCCCGAACAGGCTGCGCAGCAGATGGGCGCCGTCGTCGATCCAGGCTTCCATGTCGATGCGACCGATCAGGGCAGTGTGATGGGCCAATAGGGTACGGCGCACCAGGGTGTCGTAGTCGGTCAGCAGGTAGACCGCCAGAAAACCCAGTTGGCTGCCGATGTACAACGGCAAGGTGACGGGGTGGATGTTGAGGTTGTCGCCCATGTCGATCTGTGTCGGCAGGTCCTGTCTGATCCTATCCAACTGTTGGGTCAGTTCCAGCATCCCAGCCTTGGCCTGCATCAGTTTTTCTTCGAGTTGCACGATGGCCCAGTCGGCATAGGGATCGTCCTGGGCCGCGGTTTGTTTGATCAGGTTGGTGACACTGATGTAGCCGGCCATGCCCATGATCGAGTGGACGCCTTCGCGTGCGGTCCGACCTTGCCAGATACGGGCGGCGTGGTGAGTGTGCAGGGTCAGGGTAATGCTGCTGCGCAATGAACCCAGGTTGAGTTGATAGTGATCGGCCACGGTGTTGTCCTCGCATAAGCTTGGACAGGAACGTTGCGACAGATGAGGGGTAGGGACAGCCAAAAAGCTGAATGCGGTCTGTTCGGTTTGGTGTGAGAGGGTTAATTTCGGAGGCGTTCGCGATTGAGGTCACTGGCATCATTTTCATGGTTGGCGATGGCTGTATCGGTCGAATTGCGCAGGTTCGGCCCTTTGCGATTTCACAGTAGAGCTCAGTAGATTTGATGCCACTGGCATCAAATCTACTGACGTCCAGGGCGTTTTTCGCGCAGTTGGCGCAGCTCATTCAGGCACGCTTGGGCGAGGGCGGAGGCGGGTTCGCCCTGTCGTCGGGACGGGCGTGCGGGTGCTGTTGGGGGCAGTTCTGCAACGGGTGAGGGCTCTGTCTGGCCTGCCCAAGGACGAAAGTCGCCTTTCAGTGCGCGCTGGATCAGGCCCATCAGATAGGCCGCGGGCTTGCGAATACCACCGGCCGCACAGCGTGCACCGGCTTCGTTGAGCACCGCCTGCCGATCCGCTGGTTTGAGCTTGTTCAGCGCCACGGCGACGGCCTGACGCTCGCTTGGACTCAGGTGCAACGGATCGGGCCAGTGCAGGTTATCCACCGCTGGGGTCGCGCGCGGTACAGTACAAGTACTTTCTTTTAATACAGTACAGGCGGCGCTCGGATTCCGAACGGTGCCGGAAACACTGGCGTTCAGACTCGGTTCGGAATCCGAACGAGGGCCTGCACGATTCCGAACGAGGGCATTTTCTCCCGGTTCGGAATCGTGTAAAGCGTCATCGGTTGCCTGATCCAATCCTTGCTGCGTCCAGTGCTCGCCCCAGCTGTCGAGCCGGGTGGGGAGTTGACCCAGATCGATATGGGTGTCCTGTCGAATTTCTTCCAAAACATGCTGGGCGACGATACGCACAGCCTTGGTAGCATGGCCGAAGGCATGCCCGACCAGTTCCAAGTAATCTCGATCCAATTCCATGGCTTCGGCGGGGGTTAACGGCTCATCGTGCAGAACATACAGAGAACCTTGAAGACGTCCGCTGAGCTGATCGCGTCCGCGACTCACCAAACTGAGCCAGCGCGTCAACCTGAGCATCGTCAACACCCGAGCAATGGTTTCACGGGAGGCTGACGCACCGTAGGGCACGCTCGACAGGTAAGGCTGCAAATCCTCATAGCGCGGCGTGACCACGCCCTGGCCTTGCAGCATGAGTCGAAACACCTGCCAGGCATTGCGTTCCAATGGAGTCAGCCGATTATCCAACAGCAGGCGACGCGGCACGACTTCGTGTGATTGCCCACTGAACAGAAAACCAGCCTGCAGAGCCTGGTTGGACGGTTGTTCGGTGGTAGGGCGTGCGGGCCAGCGTTCACTCAACTGCTGGGTGCATTGCTGCAGGACACGCTGCCAGCGACTGGAAGGGGCAGTGTTCATGTTCCGTTGCTGTACTGGTCGATCTGCTGCCAAACGATGGTCAAGCTAATCTGTTGCTCCTCCGCCAGCATCATCATGGCGTCGAGCTGATCCTCGGTACCGTCCTGAGCGCGTAGCTGGCACCATCGCTGCCAGAGCGCATGTTCCTGCGCTTCGCTCAAATGCTGAGGACGGCCCTTACGAGTTTCTATCTTGAGCAGACGTCGACGCAAGGCGGTTTCCGAATGCGCCAAGCCGAAGCACTGATACATGATGGTGCTGCTGGCACCTAACTTGAGCGCTCGGTTGATCAACCGTTCGTTCTGCTCGTCGCGTTCGGCTTGCTCGATCAACCGATGCAGCACCGGCGAGTCAATCTTGACCTCAACCCAGGGTACAGTGGCATGGGCCAGGCGCGACAGCGTGGTGGGCGGTAAGGATTGCAACAGATAGATATCATCCTCACCCAGTCCGAGTGCCTTGCAGCGTTGCAGATTACCCAGGCGCAGTTCATGCAGCACCTGGGTCAGCATGGCCTGGTTGAGCACATTGAAGGACAGGCTCATAGCAGCTCCTTCGGTGAGTCGTCTTCAGGGGGAAGTGTTAAGTCGATCAGGCGACGGGCTAGGCGGATCAGGCGATACAGTTTGATTAACAAGCTGTCGGGCAGTCGCTCCAGTCCCACATCCACAGCGGGACGATCTGTCAGGGGGAGTTGATAGATGCCCAACAACAGTTGGCCGAACAGGGCTGAGGGCAGTTGCTTGCGATCCTCCCAGTTCACGTCGTCTTGAGCGCGCAACAGAGCCAGGAGCATTAGGTGAACGCCGGTCGCGCGAGGCGCGGCAAGATCAAGTCGCTCGATGTTCAGAGTGAAACCCAAGCCAAGCTGCTGATCGATGATGCTCTCGGGATGTCCGGCATAGGTCGCCATTTCCCGCGCCAGTCCGGCAATGGCTAAACGCAGTTGTTCGGGGGTATCCAGCGTTGGTGTGATCGTCCAGAGGTCGTCGATTGGGCAGGTTTCGACTGGAGACGTCGCTTTGGTGGCTATCTCGCGATCGATTTGCTCACGAATCTGTTGAACGCGTGATCGAGGATTGACCGCTGGTGAAACATTTGTTTCGGGTTCTGCGAGCAGTTCTTCTGAAACTGACTCTATCCTGCTCTCGACCTGAGTTGATTGTGATTCAGTGTCGGAGGAGGGCGGTTCTGCCGCGGCTTCATGTGCGCTTGGCGGATAGATGTTCTCTGAGGGCGTGGTAGTGACAGCCCCAGGCGTGGATCCGACCCGTTGGGTATCGCTCAGCTCCAGGGCCAGCATACGGTAGGACTGTCCGAGCAAGCGGCTCATGCGTTCGAGTAATTCATCCTGGATCTGCTCAAGATCAAAGGATTCAGGATCGCAATCGAAGTAACCCATGGTTTCCAGCCAGAACTGTGCAAATGCAACTGTGGCGGTTGGATAACGGTTCCAGGTTCGCTCTGCCTGACTACGTAGAGCGATCAGGCGTTCGATCTGGGGCTTGCCCAAACCGGCATACAGGGTTTGTGGAATGGCGGGCAACAAGTGTTCGAGGGTGTCGAGCATCCGGCTGATGTGCGACTGTGAAATAGGGTAACCCCCAGCGGCAAGACGTCGTGCCAGTTCACGTTGCGAGAGCACAGCTCCCTCTGCTTCGAGCATGGTTTTGAGTTTGGCCACCGCCAGAGCCCGTTCGATGAAGGTGAGTTGGCCGTGCAGATCGCTTTCGGCCAGATGGCCGAGCAGGGCAGTGATTTCATTGCTCCAAGGTCGGAACAGGCAATGAATGCGAAAGAAGCGCTCGTCGCGGGTTTCCTGCCACAGCTCGCCGAGAATTGCCAAACGCGTATTACCGCCGTTGCGGATGATGAAATAGGTTTCACCCGGGCGGCGGGTAATCGGTGGCGGTTGATCCAATCCGCGTTCACGGATCGAAGCCTTGATATCGTCGTATAGCGGATTACGGATGAAGCGCGGGTTATGTTCGTAGGGCCGCAACTGCTCCAGCGTGACCAACATCGGCGTGTCAGTAGGTGGATCGGACAACCGCTCCAGTTCTGGCCCTCGAGGGAAATGGTCCTGGTGCAGCTTGTCGGTGATCTCTTGCTGACTGAGCTTCTTCATCGGAACAACCTCAGTTAACGCCGGTTACGCAAATGGTCACCGACCTCGAACTTGACGATCTTGGCAGTCCCCGAACCTTCGAAATGTCTGGAAAGCTCTGCGAGGAGCCAACCCATGGCCGAGCGTCCACCCTGCAGGCGAAAGACGACAGTGCAGTATTCATCGCCAGATGGGTGGTGTGGTCGAGTGAATGGTGGAGCGATGATGGGAAGTTGATCCAACATCAGAAGACTCCTTGCCAAACGCTGTTGGCTATAAGGTCGAGCAAACACAATGATTGGGCGAGAAGTGCCGGCATGGTGAATGGTGTCATTTAACCTCCGTGCACCTGCCCACCCTAGAAATCGCTTCGCGCCATTCCGGAAACAACTCGATGGCCAGCGCTTGCATGGTTTCCATCGCGGATGGCGAGCGTCGTTCCCGTGACTGGCGTGTCTCGACTCGCTGGACCGGTAGGCCAAGGGAGGCGGCGTTGAGGTACGCCACTCGCTCAGGAATTGCGGTGTCTAGAACCGAGATGTTGTTAGCCCCTGCGAAGGTCTCGCGCAGGCCACGGATGATCATCCGGGTGTCCACTCGAATGGCATTCACCTGGTTCAGGAGCAGTCGTAAGGGTGGGGGTGGAATGCCCAGGTGGCGGAAAGGTTCGAGTTCGCTGAGTAGCTTCAAGGTGCCACGCTGCAGTTCGCGGGCGGCGAGCATTTCCGGGGTGATGGGAGAGAGGGCAAGGTCGGAGGCCAGGATGGCCATCTCCAGCAGCACGCTACGCGCACCTTGGGTGTCGATCAAAAGCAGGTCGTAACGGGCGCGGAAGTTGTCGAGCAGATTGCGTAGGCGTAATCGCCCGTCAGGGGCGTGCAGCAGCAAGGTACTCAGTCGACCTTGATCGTCGTTGGAGACGATCAGATCGAGCCCTGCAATCACTGTCCTGGAAATAATCTGGGCAGGCATAGCTAGGTTGAGTGCGATGAACTCGTACGCACCGGCATCAGCCTTCTGGCTCAAGGCGTAATAGCTGGAGAGGGTGGGTTGGCTATCCAGATCCAGTAGCAGGACGCGTAGGCCTGCGTCAGCCAGTAGGCCGCCGAGATTGGCGGCTACTGTGGTTTTGCCCACCCCGCCTTTGGTGGAAACCACCGATACCACACGCATGGCATCAGGCCTGTTTGCCTAAGCGTTCAACGACCCACTGCTCGATTTCTAGCGAGTCCCAGCCGACTGCCCGCAATCCAATGCGTTTAGCCTGAGGGAATTTACCTTCCTTCATCAGGTTGTAGATGTGCGCGCGTTTGAAGCCGGTTTTTCGCTCCACCTCGTCACGTCGCATGATGTGGCGTTCTACCTGCAGTTGAGGTGCTTCAACGATGGGTAAGGATTGGCTGGACATGCTGGTCACTCCTGGCGCCGATTGGCGCGTGGTGGGAAGTGACCTGAATTGAATAGCAGAATTGGGGGAGAGTCATTGCACTGCAATCAGAGGTATTGCAGTGCAATTGCTCCACTCAGATATCTTTTTTGAGTATGCGATTGGCTGCGGCGAACTTTGCATCCAGCGTGCGTTTGCTCAGACCAGGATCGTCTTTGCGATGAGCTGAGATGGAATTGACGATGGAGGATTGACTATCAAATACTGAGTGCGGTTTACCTGATGGCGAGTGTCCTAAGATTAGTTCAAGCAACGCCCCTATGACTTTCAGGTAGCCGATTTCACTGCGGTCACTGAGTTTACTGTTGGACTTTAGTAACTGATGGATATTTTCTCTTTCCAACCCCATTGCCTCAAGCTCATCGAGTAGTTGTTGATAAGACGCTTCTATATTTTTTATCCGCAATTGCATTGCATCTCGGTCGGCTTGTAAGGCCAGATAGGTGCCAGGGCTGATAGCTCCTTGTTGGTTGAAGGACTGTTCGAAAAGAAAGCTTGGTCTTTGGTCAGGGTAGTAGCGCGCCATCCAAACTCTGAGGTCAGTATGACGGATAGTTATCTGACTGCAATCGATGGGCGTGCCAATCGTGACCGACACGCCGAAGCAGCCATAGGCCAGGTCGCCATGGCGAATGGCATCTATAATTTTTTCGGTATTTGCCTGTAGGCAAGGCCATTGGGGGAAGTATTTTGACAGGAGCGCAGGACAGTCCCAAGCCGATTCTAGTATTTGGGTTTCATGAGCCATGAGATTGCACCAGCGTATAGCTGCGTCAATGGGCCGATAAAAAATTTTTGCAAAAACGTTGTAGCTATCGGGTTCATACATAGGAGCAGCCTCATATTTGAGGGAACAGATCCGCTAACTACGTTTTTATGGCCTTTACTAGCTGGGCTTCCGTGCGGCAACTGTCCCTTGATTCGGTTTTATTTGTTGGTAAATCGATATCATTTTTTTCGTGAGAGATCCGAGCATTAAGCACCTAATGAACTCTGGTTATCGAGTTCTTACGCTTGTTTCAATTGACGATTTAGACGCACAGCACCACGGTGCTTCTCCCAATAACCTATGCATCGCTAGACTTTGAAAGAGCTTATTCTGTGGTGCAGCAACTGACTTTGCTTATTCAGGAGTCGTGCTCCATCAGCCAAGTCATTGACATAGTGGGAGACTCCATCACTCAGTCGGTGAATGGTGATGATATTTTCGTTCACCGTTTCCGCGACAGTACTCTGCTCCTGAGCAGCCAAAGCAATGTGTTGGTTCATTTCATTGATGCCCTGAATGTTTTCGCTGATTCGCGTCAGGAACTCACCGACTTGCCGTGAGGTGCCCACCGCATCCTGCAGCGCATTCTGGCAACCCTCCATGGCTTCTCGTGCCTGATGCGCTGCGCCCTGTAACTGGGTGACAATATTTTCAATGACTTCGGTCGACTGGCGGGTCTTTAGCGCCAGGGCACGGACTTCGTCAGCGACCACTGCAAATCCTCGTCCTTGCTCACCGGCTCGTGCGGCTTCGATGGCGGCGTTCAGGGCGAGGAGGTTGGTCTGCTCGGCGATCCCGCGAATAGTGACCACCATCGCACCGATCCCCTCGCTGTCTCGCATCAAGTCACCCAGTTTCAGAGCGGTATGGGCTATCTGTGTCCCCAGGCGTTCGACCATTTGCTGGCTGGCGTCCATCATGGCGTTCCCTTCGCAGACATGGGCTGCCGACTCGCGTGTTTGTGCGCTAGTGCTCGAGGCGTGTCTGGCAACCTGGATGGCGGATCGAGCGAGTTGCTGCACGGAAGCGGCTACGGATTCGACCTGCTGAACCTGCTGGGCGGTAGCGTGCGAGGTGTGACCAGTTGTTATGTCCATTTCACCGGCATGCTGATCGAGAGCGCTAGAGACGAGCCCGACATCCGCAATCAGGTTCGATAGCCGTTCAAGCACTAGGTTGAAGTTGCCAGCCAACTCACCAATTTCATCAGGGCAACTGGCATCTAGGCGTTTACTCAAGTCAGCTTCACCTCGTGCTATCTGCGCCAGGCAAAGGCTGACCTCTTTGACTGGTCGCAGAATGTGACGCCGGGTCAATAGCCACACAGTCCCCAAGGTAGCGAGCAACAAAACTGCGGTGACTGCCAAGTTTTGCAGTAATACAGTTTTCAGGGTCGTTCTCAGCGCCTGGTTGTTGAACTCAATATCCAGCATAGCCAGCGCCTGACCATGATGCATTACCTGTGTGTTGAGCCGGAAGGAGACATTAGCCGCGTTTTTCTGACTGACAGAAGTTGAACGTTGCGTACGGGAATCGCGCACCGTTAGTCCATTAACATCGGGGGCGCGCAACAGTTCATTCAGCAAATTTTCGATCTGAGCCTGATTACCACTCGCGAGCGGTTCGCTTAGGGATTGTGCCGCAAGCTCAAGTAACGTAGTGGCTTGCCTGAGTTGCTGTCTGCTCAACTCCCGAGACGTGAATTGATAGTTGAGCGTCGCGACAGCGAGTGAAACGCAAAGCATGACCAGTGTGAGCGTCATCATCATTTTGCCTGCGAGCGAATATTGCATCATGGATCTCGTTTTATTGGCGTGGTCTTTCAGCAGAAACGATGCAGGGTTAATTTCATCCTGATGCGACTCGCGGCATTGCGGAGTAGGCGAGATAATCGGCGAAACGCGGATCTGAAATTTGTGTAGAATTAAGAATTACTGAGGTAGCACAAGTCATAGGCGATCTCGGTGTGAACGACGGATATGTTCTCGGTAGCGCTAATCTTCAGTGCAGCCGGACAAACGCAAAAGACACACGAACGGCTATTGTGCTCGGTAGGAGTTACCTGCAGATTGCCGTTCAGCTCGTTGAGGCCCACCTTCCATTTGTCGACCCACTTCCATATCCAATATTTATTTCGACGAACGGTTAACTTGGAAGCCAACGCGTCCGTGGCGGTGAAGAGTTGAGCGCCACCTCGACGTATCGCTACATCGAGGATAATGCTCTTGACCTCAAAAGGTGTGCGCGTAACGTACCTGCACGACGTAGTCGTTGCGTGCGCGGTTCTCTACTTCGGTCTCACGATAAGTGTTGAACCAGACACCATCACCATCGCCTACTTTCCAGAACACCCCAGGGCCAATCCCAAGCACTTTTTCGCGAGAGTCGGCGAGGCGGTGACCATTGACCTCATCATCACTTATTTGTTTGAAGTAATACCCATTGAGGCCAACTGAGACGTTGGGTATCACTTCATAGGAGGCAGTAAAGTTAATCCATGCCGCTTTGCCTGCCTGGGTATCACGCACAGGCTGACCTTCGAACAGTTGCACTGAACTGCTGGCTGGGTCCTTGTTTTTAAAGTTTTGCAGATAGTGCAAGCGCCAGCTCACTTCCCAGCGGGGTGCGGGCATCCAGGTCGCCGCCCAGTAAGGATTGATCGAGTAGAAGTTAGATCCTTGGTTGAGGTCCTTGTGTTCATCGTATTTACCGACGGGTAACAACACATCCAGTGCCAGGCGCTGGACGAAAATAGGTCGTCCATGCTCATCGACAATAGGATCGAACTGCACCAGCGGGCCGGTGGTGACGTCGCCAACTCCAGTGGCGTTGTCCTTGAGTTGTGGACCGTTGCTACCAAAGTCACCGTCGAGTGAAACGATCGGCACAATGATGTTCCAGCCCAGGTGTGCGCCCGCGCCAATAGTGTTGGGCGAGTAATAGCTGAGTTGGTTGATCAGGCTGGTGACATTGATCTTCGGGTTATCAAAGTCTTTGATTTCCTTACCCGAGTTATTTCGAATCGAACTGGCGCTGGTGTACTTCAAGTATTGCTGGAACGAAAAGCCGGACAGGCCGGCAAATCCATCGTAAAAACTGGTGCCTCCTAGATTGATCCCGTTCGGCTCCCCAACGCTAGGCGGTGGAGGGCCGTTGGCGGCTACAGTTTCTAGGGACGAGAGAGTGGCGAGGACTAGCAAGGCTGGACAAATTTTTTTTATTGTGTTCATCGTTGTTGGCTCTATTGTTATTTTTTTTGGCGCTATTTGGTAATTCCCAGAGTGCTTTTGCATCAAGCAATCTGGGACCAATGTGCTTTTGGCACATTATTTTTTTGCTTGCGTGGTACCTGGGCTCGCGGCATCAGACGCTGAGGGCTTTGCTCGGAATCGATGGAAAGGGCAACCCGCGACTTTCGCCTGCTCGCTCTGCTGATCTGGTGTTCTAGATGCACCCGCAGAGCGCTTGGCGGCATGCGCCACTTGCCGGCGTTCCGTGAAGGTGTCCTTCGGATCAGGGATCACCTTTTCCCCCATCCACAGAAAACCGGCAGTAAACAAACGCAATGCTTTCCTGGCCAACGGTGAGGGTCGTTTGAGTTCGTAGGCGCGGATCAGATGATCGGGATAAAGACTGATCACCCAGGCAAATACCAGAGAGTGTGAGAACTTTGGAAAATAACGATCGGCGAACTGTTGGATTATTGCTCGCGCCGCCGGTGGGCCCATGTCGTGTTTGGGAACATCCTCACTTTCCCAGCGATCCATGAAGGTCATGATTCCATCAAAGGAATCAGGGAAGCCTGTAATCGCTTCGCCCGTCCCGGCGTTGCGAAAAATGGTTGACATCTGGTGCCAGTATTTAACAGCGGCGAGCTTCTCTTTTTCGCTCATGCCCGCCATACCTACGCGTTGCATCAGGCGATGCATGCCGGCTGCTTCATAGCAAAGCGTGTAGACGTAGGTGTCGTTGCGGCTGAAGCTCTCGCCAAATCGCTGAGCGTAGTGGGAGTGTATTTTGTTTATCGACTCAACGTTTTCGCGGGTCTTGTCGTGGTGTGAACCGTAATGCCACCAAACCTGCATCTTCCAGGATGTGTCATCGGAGCGTCTGAATGAGTTTTTTAGAATTTTCCCGTCACCGTTGTCAATGAGAGGCAACGCGTCCAATTCCCTTACGAAGAAGTGAGGGAAAGTGACGGCGTACACAAGATTCATGATGAAGTCGGTTGGCCGATAAGCCGCAGAGAGTTTCCAGATCTCGTCATAGTCGGTAGCAGGGTCGAGCTGATCAATACGCGCGGCGATCCATTTGCGGGTCATCGGGTTTTCCTCTTATTTTTGTTGTCATCTCACTGGGCGCATGGTCATTGCGCTTCCTGCGGATGGCTTACAAGTTAGAAGAAGTACCGAGCGCAGTCATTAGGCCGGAAAACCAAAATAATGATTGGTTTTGGTATTGCAGTACGGCGGCCCTCAAGCGCTTGAAACGTGCGTTGATGGTCTATCGACTGGGATACATCAATCTCACTGTTTACCTGTTTCTATTCCCTTTCATGCTTGAGGACACGGCCCTCGTACTGGGTGATCAGGTGCAAGGCGCAGCGTATTTCGAGCTCTCGTTGCTTGATAGGGCAACCCAGCAGTAGTTCTATCTGTTGCAGTCTATACACTAGCGTGTTGCGGTGAATACCTAGCGCTTCAGCACCGTGGAGCAAGCTGTTGCCTGACTGCAAGTAAGCGCTGAGTGTTTGGCGGTAGCCGCCGGCTTTCTCTGATTTGTTTGCCAGAGGTCCGAGCACGGAGTCGACATACCACGCGGCCTTTTCAAGATCCTGACCGACCAGGATCGTCAGGACATGGTCAGCCCAGCGCATGACGCCTTTGATTGGGGAAAGGATTGCAACGCTACTGACATCTCTGGCTTGAAGATGGGTACGCCTGAACCCAGCAGGGCCCTTCGCTGGTTCACCCAGTGCACATTGAGTTCCACTTAATTGCCCCAGTGTTTCTTCAAGTCGTTTCAGTTGGGTCGGAGTAGGGGCGCGCGGTGTACTGACCCAAGCCCATGTCAAATGCTGAGTGAAGGAAACTACCAGCGGTGTATCGCCGATGATTGCATCTTGTAAATTGCGTTGTAACTCACCCAAGTCTGAGCTGAGCTTGGTGTTGAGATCAGAAATAATGATACCGACATGGAAATGCTCAAGATCCAGGCCATGATCTTTTTTGATTTGCTTTAGCTCGAATAGTTGAAGCGCGCCCGCATTGCCGATCAACTTTTCCACAAGGGCGCGGCGTCTCGCGATTTGACTTTCCATCAGCACCTGACGCTCGTCCAGGTAGCACAGCACAAAGTGCTCGATGATTTCATCCACCACGCCTGCACCGTTGGTGACTAACCGTTGAACCGTTGAGGGTGCAAAAGTCCTGGACGCCGACGCGGTGAAAAAATGATTGACCCAGATAGTCTGGTTGGCTCGCATGTTTTTGACGATGCTGCTGAACGGTACTTCGCGACGTGCAGCTTGTCGCGCCATTGAAGGGATCAATTTCAGCGTAAAGTGCTCACTGTTTCTCGATAACGAACTCATGAATATATCGAGGATGAGCGTTTCAAGGTTGAGGCGTATCTCTGGCGTCGGCAAGTCAGGCACCGTTTGAAACTCGTCCTGCAAGCGCTTGAGGGAACTGGCGGCCTCCTCAAGCGCCCAGGCCACCGCACCTTCACCCATCTTCAACACAGCATTGGTCAGATGATGCTGACCAATCACCGCCTTGGAAAAAGCTTCCTCGACCGAGCCTTTTGGCTGCAGGTGAGAATAGAGATCAGTAGTCAAACGGTACTCCCTGTGAGTCGTAATGATTATTTATGTACGCATCACGCAGCCGCCCGTGGGGATCCAGCGCACTGTGATTGCAGTATAGCGTCGCGGTGATACTGCAATACCAAAAACGCCGTCGAGCTTGGATGGACAGACCGGAGACTGGCCCGGGGCGAGGCCCTATCGTAAGTGGTGGTGTTTTTAAATCGAGAGCACCCAGACGTTGCGCCATGAGCGCTTCTGTCTGACGACTGAAGGCCGCTGATCAGAGGCCTCTATTTTCGTATTCACTATGTGCACTCAAGCGAAGAGAGGATCTACATGTCTGCCCCTAAAAAGTGGATTCAAGCCAAAATCCAAAGCCTCGACCCAAGCAAGGATTACATTGAAATCTGGCGTTTATCGAACAGCTACGGGCTGAACGACTTCATGCAGAACTTCATCTACGCGTTGACCTTCCCTAATTTTGTCGTCACCGATTGGGGCTCCAGAGCGGTCTGGCGTGAAGACGGTGGCAAAGTCGTTTCACGGTCCACCTCGCGTGTAGAGCAGACCGGCAGCGCCAATGCGCTGTGGTGGTTCTACGGTCCTGAAGACAGCCGCACCATCAAGTCGGTTGAAGGTATTAATAATCTTCATGCGCATTGGGCCAAGCAGTATCCCGGTGCCTTTTCTTATAATGACGATTACGTGTACGTCTGTGCATTCACCGCCATCACAATGCACCGTCTGAAGTTGAAGATGGGCGCCCCGGGCCTCTCCGAGAACGAGAAGATTGCCGCGCACTTGTTCTGGCGTGACATGTGCAAACTCTTCCGTGCTGAAAACGATCAGCCGATCACTGGTTACCCGGATAGTTTCGACGCGCTCGTGGAATTTTGCGAAGCCTTCGAAAATGCTCCAAAACCCAAGCTTGAACGTGGCAATCTCATTATCACGGCGATTCATGAGCAGTTTGTCTTCCGCTTCTTCCCCAAGGAGTTGCATTGGTTTGGCCATCAGTTACTGCGCGCCATGTCATTGACCACCACGCTCGACACCATGCAGGTCGACCGCCCTGACCCCGCCGCGGCCCAGCTTTTGCCGCAACTGGCCGGCTACATGATGGGCATGATGGAAATGAATGCCGACGATCCGACTGAAGCCTATATCGAAGAGCGGATGAACATGTCCAGTGAAGATAAAGCCGAAGTGCGAAAGGGCATCCAGGCGCTGGACAAGCAGTTCCCCGAGCATTACGTCGAAACGTACAAGAACGATCCTAAATTTGTCGGTTGCCCTTTTCATGCCGCTTTGGGCGATGGCGTTACACCGCAAAATGCAGCCGACAAACAAAGCATCAAGTCCATAGAGGCTCAGGTAGCGGCTTTGGGCGGCGACGAGTAACGCCAACTCACCTTGTTGCCCTGCATGACAATCAGCCCCGACAGGGGCTGACTGCGTGGTGCATTAAAAAGGGTAGTGGTGACCACCTGGCTGCCAGGTCACCCAGTGTGCGCGAGTGAATTCATCGACGGCATAATGACCGTTGAAACGCCCGAGCCCGGAGTTCTTTTCACCTCCGAAGGGCGCGTTTGGCTGGTCATCGACGGTGATGTCGTTGATGTGCGTCATGCCGGCGACGATGCCACGAGCGAACTGCAACCCGCGCGCCATGTCTTGGGTGAATACCGCACTGGACAACCCATACTCGCTGGCATTCGCAAGTCGCAGGGCGTGCGCTTCATCGTCGGCTATGAGCATTGGTAACAGTGGGCCAAATGTTTCATCTACCGCCAGGGCGTCATCGGCTTTTACGTTGCCGAAAACATGCGGTGGGAGCAACAGACCGTTGGCTGAAGCGCCGAACAGTTTAGTCAGGCCAGCGCTGTGTGCCTGATCAATCTTGCGTAACAGGCCATTCAATTGCGATTGATTGACGACAGGCCCAATCACGGTGTCCGCATCATTAGGGTTACCCACTTTCAGCTTGCTGACCCTCTCCACCACAAGTTCTGCAAACGCCGGGTATAAGGTGCGATCAACAATCACTCGGTTGACGCTCATGCATATCTGCCCTTGATGCAGGAAACGGCCGACCACGGCTGCGTGAGCTGCCACTTCAACGTCGGCATCATTCAGCACCACCAGTGGCGCGTTACCACCGAGTTCAAGAGCAACGCGTTTGATGTGCTTGCCACCCGTGGCGATGCGCCCGACATTGCGCCCCACGTCCGTAGAACCGGTGAACGAGATCAGCCTGGGTACTCGATGTTCCACGAAGGCGTCACCGATTTCCGATCCGGCGCCCACAACAACGTTGATGGTGCCCGCAGGGAAGCCCGCCGCCTCCAGTAGGTAGGCGATCAACAATCCGCCGCTGACAGCGGTATCACTCGCAGGTTTCAGCACTACGGTATTACCTAATGCCAAGGCCGGAATAACGGAGCGCATGCTTAGATAAAGCGGAAAATTCCATGGGCTGATCACCCCCACAACGCCAAGTGGATCACGGAACACAAAGCTCTGTTCGCCGGGCTTGTAGCTGGTCAAGATCCGACCCTCTACTTGCATCGGCATGCTCGCGCATTCTCGGACCAGGTTCAGCGTGCTTTGCCACTCGATGCCAGCCTTGATTCGAGTGCTGCCCGACTCTTTGATGAGCCAGTCGATAATTTCTTCACTGCGCTGCGCAACGATAACGGCAAGTTTTTCAAGCAACATAACCCGTTGGCCGGCGTGTAGCGCAGCCCACTCCAGCTGTGCCTTTTCGGCGGCCAGATAGGCTTCATCCAGATCGGCGACCGAGGCGAGCGGCATGTCCAACAGCAACTCGTTGTTGAAGGGGTTGCGGTTGTCCAGGCGTTTGGTTGAGCGACCTGGCTGCCAGCGGCCGTTAATGTATTGATGACCTTGAATGGCAAATGGAGCGGGTGCGTTCTGGTTGTTCATTTAGGCGACTCGATCAATTTAATGGATTGACTTCCCTGCAAAATCAGGTGCGCATCCAGGCGCGGCCCCAGGAGTTAAGAGTGTGCTCACTCTGCGGCCATACGCCGGCTTCACGGTCTGCTGGCGCCAGTTCAAGTTCGGCCGAGAATTCCAGTCGGTTCCGATCGGCATCGACCACCATGAAAAACAGATTGTTGCCCGGACCATGACGGCCAGGGCCGAAGAAAATGCTGATGCGCTCCTTGGCAAACCGGTCGCCCCAATCACGAATGTCATTCCACTCATTGGTTTCGTAACAATGGTGGTCCCATTCATTCTTCGACCCACGGAAAAAGGCGAGGGAGTGATGCTCGTCGTCGGAGCGCAGGAAACACACCATGAGCTGGCCGGTTTCCTGGTCGACCACGTTGTCGGAAATGGTGAAGCCAACGGTGTTGACGTAAAAGTCGATAATCGTCTCAAGCTCGGTGGTTTGGAACACAACGTGCTGCAACCTCGACGGCATGCCTTGCAGTTCAGCACTTGTATCGGGAAGTACTACGCCGAATATTGTCTGGCGACCCTGTGGATCCCGAATGGCAAACGCGCCTGGCTCAAGTAAAGGCGAGGTCACCGGATCCATCTGGCATTCACGCTCAATCAGGTTCTGACGCAGCGCTTCCAGTTTGGCGTTGGAGTGGAGGTTGAAGGCAGCGGCCAGCAGGCCGCTATGGTCGGCTGGCGAAATGATTGCCGCTCGTTTCGGCCCCCGCATCACCTGGCTGCCATCTGCTTGTGGCGATGCGCGCATGTCCATCATTCGCGTATAAAAATCTACCTGGCGTTGAGGTTCTTTGCTTGCCAGGTGCAGGTAGCACAGTTGAGCAGGGGTCGAAGTCTGGAGGGTCGTCATGGAAAACTCCGCGATCAAAGAGTAACTGGGGAATGGGCGGTATTGGCAGCCGCGACGGCGACTGTCGTAGCCTGTGCAATGCCCAACAAGGACTGAAGAGCCAGAGCTGTTTCTGACTCCTGAGCCTGGTCAAATATGGCGGCGACATAGCGGTCGGGACGTAGCAGCAGGAAGGTGCTGGCCTCGGCAAACAGTGCGCTTAACTCACCGTTGCGATCATGTACGATCGTGAGTCCCGCCAAAGGGGGCGGAAGCGGAGCGTCTTGTGGAATGATCACGATGCGCTTGGCATCCAGGTGGGTCCAGAGCGGGTGCTGCAGTTGATCCATGCGTTGGCTGCGCAGATCGCCATATTGAATCAAGGCAAAGCCCGGGCCGATATGCTCATCCAACAGTTGCGCGCAGCCGTGAGAGTCGAAAAGAGTCGGCTGCGGCAGCATGGTCCCGGCGCGCAGGTTGCCGGCCTTACCTTGGGATAACACCAGGCCCTGGGTAAAACGAGGCTTTGGTTTAAACTTCATTTGCAGAAAGTAATCGCGCAGAGGCGGGATCAGCCCGATCACGCGGAAGGTGCTGGTAATGAGTTTGGCGTGCAAGGCCGAAGCCGGCGCCATGACCACCCCGAGATTCAGCGCCAGCTTGATCAGCGCCCAGGCATGATCGCGGCGTTCGCTTTCATAGGTATCGAGGGCGCTTTTCGCCATTTGTCCCCGGAGTACCGCCACAAGTTTCCAGGCGATGTTATGCGCATCACGCACACCACTGTTCATGCCTTGGCCCGCATAGGGTGGGGTCAGGTGCGCAGCGTCACCGGCGAGAAAAACACGACCTTCCTGCCAGCGAGAGGCAACCCTGGCGTGGAAGGTGTAGACCACTTTGCGCACCAGCGAATAAGCTTTTTCACCCCGGAACGGCCGCAGCAAGTTGCCAAGGCTAGCGTCGCTGAGCATTTGCTCATCAGTCTCGTCGTCTTTGAGCATGAACTCGAAGCGACGTGTCTGATGAGGGCCGGGGACTTCTACGACAGGTCGCTGCGCGTCGCAATACACACGAGTCTGCCAGAACGGGTCATCGTCCTGATCCAGATCCACGACCAACCATCGGGACTTGAAGCTGGAACCCACCATATCGATACCCAGTTGTTTTCGAACCGGGCTTCTGCCGCCATCACAGGCAACCATGTACTGGGCGTGCACCTCAACCGTGTCACCGGCCGCATTTTGTATTCGAGCGAGAACGCCTGAGGCGTTCTGTGTGAAGTCGATCAGTTCATGGCAGAAAAGCGGAGTCAGGCTAGGGAAACGCTCCATACCTTGCATCAGCGTGCGTTCGAACAGGGGTTGCCTGAACGCATTGCGTTTGGGGTAGCCGTATTGCTTGCCGACAGGTTCGACCTTGCCAAAGCAACGTCCCCCTGGCTTGTCGAAGTAGTGAACGCCGTAGCCTTTGACGACGTCAGCCAACACGGCTTCATCCAGCCCGGCTGCCTGCATGGTTCGCAGCGACTCATCGTCGATCGAAACGGCACGCGGTTCAGTCACGGTGCTGGCTTTACGATCAAGAATGGTCGTACGCACGCCGGCCTGTCCGAGGAGGTTGGCCAACGTGAGTCCTGTCGGGCCGGCACCGATAATCAGTACGTCAGTATTCACGGGTGTAAGGGTTGTCATTTTTATTCCCTCGGTGACCGCCGGGCTGGTCAGTCCAGTACTTCTGGTCTGTGCGCCAGCGCGGTCATGAGTTGTGAAAGATTGTCGGCAAGGGCGAGGATTTGCTGGCCTTGCACTTCATCCTGTTCGCTATCGCGTTGCGAGGTCGGGCGCACGCAGCTGATGCTGCCCACCACTTTGCCGTCGCCATCGAATATGGGGGCCGCGAGGCCAAAGACGTCAGCATCGACTTCGCTGGTGCTCAGCACATATCCCTGGCGGCGCAAGCGTTGGAGCGAGCGCCGGAACACCTCCCACGTCTTGCCAAGGTTGCTGGACTCGATGTCACTCGGGTTTTCCAGAAACAGTTGGCTTTGATGCCGTGAGCCCATGTTGGCGAGGATCGCTTTAGAGGTCGCCCCCATGAACAAAGGTCTTGGCGATCCTCGCGAGTAGCTCACTTGGTTGGAAAGGTTGCCGGTTTGATGGATACAGACCACTTGATCCTTGAACAGCCGACACACCAACCAGGCTTGCTCGGCAACCCATTGCGGAAAGGTCGACTCCAGGGAGTGCGCCGCGCGTACCAACGGATCACTGACGCGCAGTTGGCGATCCCAGGTGATGATTCTCGCGCCCAGCGCATAGCGACCGGCCTCCACCTGAAACAGCAAATTGGCCTCGGCCAGTTCGCGTACATAACGGTAGGCAGTGGAGCGTGTGAACCCCAGCGCATTTCCCATCCCGTCGACCGTCCAGATGGGATGGTGCTCGGTGAACAGGTCGAGAATTCGCAGCATCCGCTCCAGGCTGGAGCCTTTGCTGTCTGCCAGGTGCTCGGTGGTGTCTTCGGAATCAAACGGTCTTTGCATGTCAGCTCTCGTCTACAATACTGTTGCGCAGGATACCAATGCGCTCGATTTCGATTTCGACGATATCGCCCGGCTTCATCCAGACTGGTGGCTCGCGGAATGCACCAACGCCGCCGGTGGTGCCGCTGACGATTACGTCTCCAGGGGCCAGTTCAGTGAACGCGGTGCAGTACTCGATCAACTTGCGCACATCGAAAATCATGTCGCTGGTGCGCGTGTGTTGCATCACTTCGCCGTTCAAACGAGTCGTCAGTTCCAGGTCCTGCGGGTCGACGATTTCATCGCTGGTGACCATCCATGGGCCGAATCCACCGGTGGCCGGGAAGTTCTTCCCTGGAACAAACTGGATCGTGTGCTTCTGCCAGTCACGTACGCTGCCGTCGTTGTAGCAGGCATAGCCGGCGACGTAGTCCAAGGCGTCCTCCGGTTTGACGTGGCGAGCGGTCTTGCCGATCACCACGGCCAGTTCACCTTCGAAGTCAAGCTTGTGGGACACGGTTGGGCGAACGATGGGCTGCAGGTGTGCGGTCTGGCTGTCGGCAAAGCGGGTGAAAATCATCGGGTAGGTCGGCATGTCCCGACCAGTCTCGCGCACATGCGTGGCGTAGTTGATCCCGATGCAGAGCACTTTGCCTGGGTTGGCAATGACCGGCAAAAAGGTGATTTCACTCAATGCCAGGCGAGGCAGGTCTTTCAGCGCATCAGCCCCCAGTTCGCTCAGTCGATTGCGCGCGATGGCTTCTTTGAGGTCCGCACCCAGGTGAGACTTGAGTGATTCCAGGTCAATGACGTGGTCACCTTTAACAATGCCGTACGTGGAACGGTTTTGGTAAACGAAGCTTGCGATTTTCATGGGTATGCCTCTGGTTGCATCAATGATGTGTAACAGACTGTGAGGGTGTGGGTTGTTGTTTGCTCGCGGGGTCAAGTCGTAGCAAGGTAATCGCCGTCAGCGCGATGATTCCCGGAACCAACGCTGCGCTGAGGATCTCTGTCAAAACCCAGCCGGCTGCCAACATCAAGCCGCCGCAAACGGGCCCTGTAATGGAACCCACTCGCCCGACGCCAAGTGCCCAGCCGATGCCTGTGGAGCGTATTTCCTGTGGGTACAACTCGGCGGCCAAAGCGTTAAGACCTGCCTGCGCGCCTTGCACCAAAATGCCCAGCAACAACATTGCGGGGAAAAGCGAATAAATCGAAACAGGCAATTGGCTGAGCGCCAGCACGATTGCCAGGTAGCCCATGAATTCGATGGTCAATACGTTGACCGACCCCCAGCGGTTCATCAGCCAGCCTTGTACGACCGAGCCGATCACACCTCCCAGGCTGAAGAGAATGATGGCGCGAATGCCCATGCTCAGCGGTGCATGGGCTGCCACTAACAGCGTCGGGATCCAGCTCATGATGAAGTACAAAATCAGCAAGTTCATGGCATACGGCAGCCAAAGCAGCAGGGTGCGGCGCCACATGCCGGCTGTGAAAAGACGACTCAGGGAGGTAGAGGAGGTTGCCTGTTGGCGTAGTTGGCCAAGACTGGCGGGCAGTTCTGCGAGGTTGGGTGCGAGCCGTTTAATGATAGCGCTGAGGGCAGCACGACTGCCGGGTTGGCGACTGAGGAACTCAACCGACTCTGGAAGCCGCCACACCACAACGCCGGCGACCAGCAACGGCAGCGCGCCACCGATCAGGAAAAGGTTTTCCCACCCCCAGGTAGCGAGCAGTTGGTCGACCGTCAAGCCAGCCAGCATGGCGCCCAGTGGCATGCCACAGAACAGCAGCGTCAAGGCACTGCGCGAGTAACGTCGCGGGCTGTATTCAGAGATCAGCGCCACCAGGTTGGGAATTGCCCCGCCGAGGCCTATGCCGGTCAGAAAGCGCACGACGAGCAACTGCGAGACGTTGTTAACAAATGCGGTCAGTAACGCGAATGTGCCGAACAGCAGGATCGACAACACCAGAATTCTCTTGCGCCCCAAGCGATCCGCCATAGGGGCCAGTAGCAGTGCGCCGAGCATCAAACCAAATAAACCCGCCGCGAACACCGGTGCCAAGGCTTGGGGCGTTACGTTCAAGGTTGATGCCATGGCAGTCACCAGAAAACCGACGATCTGGGTGTCGAATCCGTCTAGCACTGCGACCAGTACGCAGAGGGCGAGCCCCTCCCATTGCAACCGGCTGACAGGGCGGGCGTCAACGACGTCGCAGAGGATATTGCTGGGTGTAGGCGTATGCATGAACTGGCCTCTTATTGTTTTTATTGTCTGGGCAGGCAGGTGCCCTTGACTGAGGCTAAATCTATTACGAAGCAAAAATCCTGTAAAGATAAAATAAACCAAAATCCCAAATAGCAGGAAATATGATATTTTGGTTTCTCGTCGGCATGCACCATGGCAATGAGAGCCGCGTGCGGCTGCGTTTCCCTCATCAGGCTGCGGATCTCAGTTCATCAAATGAATAAGTGGATCACTCAATCATTCGGTCGCTTGATTGGCCGTTTTGGCATGCAGCCCGAGCTTCAGTGGCCTTCTCGGTCAGCACTGATTTTCAGTCTGCACACAACCACGGCAGCTCTCTTGGCGCTGGTCATCGCTCAAATGCTGGACCTGCACCATCCTTGGTGGGCTGCGATGACAGTCTGGCTGGTGGCGCAACCTACGCGAGGCCTCTTGATCGAACGCATCGGCGCGCGGCTGATCGGTACGGTGGTGGGAGCCATGGCAGGTGGACTTTTGCTGACGGTGTTCTTTGATCAGCAGCACTGGCTAATGCTCGTACTGGCAGCCTGGATCGCAGCGTGCGCCGGGTATGGAAACCTGTTTCGACATTTTCGAAATTACGGTTTTGTGCTGGCAGGCTACACCGCAGCGATCGTCGCGCTGTTTGGTATTCAAGACCCCGTGCTCGATGTGGACCTAGCCCTTGGCAGAATCTATTGCACCGTCATCGGCGTGTTGGCCTCAGCTTGTTTTTCATGGCCGTTTACTGGCAAGTCCGCGTCCCTGGAATCCGTGTACAACCGACTCGATGCGCTGATTGTGGCCAGCGTTCGCTACAGCCTCAAAAGGTTGCAGGCAGGCACTGCACACGATGCCAAAAGTTTTAGTGCGCTGTTGCAGGAACTAGCGGCGCTTGATCTGTGCCTGGATGAAATTGCTGCAGGTTCTCGAACAATGCGTTTACGGGTCTTTCGCACTCGCGACACGCTGGGCGCGCTTGTCGATTTACTCGTAAGTAGCCATTTCGATGTTGGCGAAAAACTCCGATTTCCCTCTGACCTGTTGGTAGCAACTCATCCTGAATCGGCAGCTGCAATGGTGCTCGCGGTGATCAATGAGGTCCACAAAAACACTGAAAACCTTGCCGCAGGCACGCTGTTCGTTGAAAAATTACAACGCGTCTTTGCAGCGTTGAATGCTTGTGAAACGCCAGGCAGGGAAGCGTTGCAATCAACTCAACAGCGCGACTGGCACGCAACATGCCTCGCGGGCTCCAGATCCTTGATTGCGATGTCCATCGCCACCGCAATGTGGTGGGGCCTGGGTTGGTCAGACGGTCCAATGATGGTCATGACGGCCGTGTTGTTCGCCTCGCTGTTCTCCAGCCATAGCCACGCCAGTGCGGCGTTAAAAGACGTACTTGTTGGCTCGACCGCTGGAGCCGTTCTTGGCGTGATCTGCCGTTTTTGGCTGTTACCTGAAGTGGGAACAGTGTGGGAGCTGGCCTTGGTTATCGCACCATTTTTGATGATCGGAGCGTTGCTCATGGCTCGACCCGGTACAGCAAAACTGGCCATCGACCTGAACATGACCTTTTTGTTAATCGCTCAACCTGGATTGCAGGTAGACACCTCCCTTGAACATACCCTGTTGCAGATGTTGGCAATTCTGGGCGGGGTGTTCACTGCCGTGCTGACCTACCGATGGTTGGTTCCTTCATCGCCAGGCTCCCAGCGCAAGCGCCTGTGCAAGCGCATTGCGCGGCTCGCACTGAAGATCTCGGATACACCTGCCCCACCTGCTCAGGCACGAATTTATGATCAAGTCAGGGGTCTTCTGACAAGTCTGATCAGCCTCGAAAAAAAGGCCTCTCCACGGCTCATTGCTGCGTTCGAATGCGCAGCGATTGCTCAGCTTTTCGCTCACCACCGAACTGATGAACATCACACCCTTGCACTGCACCAGCAATTGGAAAACCTCGCGACTTCCAGGCTGGCAAGCAAGAAGAATACTGGCGCTGACATACTTTGAATCAACCGGAGAACACCCATGTCTGACCGCCCAACACCGTGGCAAAACTTTACTGGCCAATACATCGCCGGGGCCTGGCGTTCCGGAAGTACGCGCAAGGTCTTGGAGAACCGCAACCCTTATGACAACGCCCTGCTGACCGAGCTTTCGCTGGGTGATGTTAGCGACCTCGACGACGCCTACCAGGCGGCAGCAACCGCGCAGAAAGCATGGGCGCAGACGTTACCTAATGAGCGCTCAGCCTTGTTCATGCGCGCCGTTAGCGTACTGGAAGCCAGGCACGAAGAAATTGTCGACTGATTGATTCGTGAGTCAGGCAGCACGCGTACCAAAGCCGAAATCGAGTGGTCAGCGGTACGTTCGACCATGATCACGGCCGCGGCCATGCCTTCGAGAGTCGTCGGCCGCATTCTGCCAATCGACACCCCCGACAAAGAAAGCCGCGTTTACCGTAAACCACTGAGTGTGGTCGGGGTTATCAGTCCCTGGAACTGGCCGATGCACCTTTCCAATCGGTCTATCGCACCAGCACTGGCACTCGGTAACGCCGTCGTCGTGAAGCCTGCCGACGATACGCCGGTGACCGGTGGTTTGTTGTTGGCGAAAATTTACGAAGAGGCCGGTTTTCCGCCGAGAGTTTTGAACGTGGTCGTGGGAGACGTGGCTGATTTGGGTGATGCCTTTACCCTGCACCCGATTCCAAAATTCATCTTCTTCACGGGATCGACTCGGGTCGGACGGCACATTGGCGCGTTGGCAGTCACAGGCCCGACGCTCAAGCGAGTCGGGTTGGAGTTGGGTGGGAATGCTCCGTGCGTGGTGCTTGATGACGCGGACCTCGATCTGGCGGTGCACGCCGCCGTTGTGAGGCGCTTCCTGCACCAAGGTCAAATCTGCATGAGCAGTAACCGGATTATCGTCGACGCCTCGTTGCAAAAGGATTTCGTCGAAGCGTTTGTCGAGCGCGTTCGCCAGTTGAAAGTCGGCGATCCTGACCTTGCAGATACAGTCATTGGCCCGCTGATCAACCGTCGCCAGTTGGAGGGCGCAGTGGCTCGGATCGAAGCGGCGAAAGCCGAAAGCATCGAGTTGTTGCTCGGTGGCGCTGCACACGGGCAGGTACTGCCGCCTCATGTGTTCGTCAATGTCGATAACATGAGTGACTTGGCCCAGGCTGAGCAATTTTGTCCTGTAGCGCCGATCATCACTGCGCGTGCCGAGGCACATGCGCTGGAGTTGGCCAACCAGACCGAGTTCGGCTTGTCGTCTGCGGTGTTCACCAAGGATGAAGGTCGGGGCCTGCGTTTCGCTCAACAGATCGAAGCCGGCATGACTCACATCAACGACATCTCGGTCAATGATGATCCGAACAACATGTTTGGCGGCGAGAAAAACAGCGGTATCGGTCGCTTCAAGAGCGAATGGATCATCGCGGAGCTGACCAGCGATCACTGGATCTCGGTGCAACACAAACGTCGCGCTTATCCGTTTTAAGGTCAGGGTTTTAGTGGACTGATCGTATGGCATGAATGCCCCTTGAAAGGGGCGTTCCTTCATACAAAGACTGCCCTGCAGCGATACGTTATTTGCAGGGCAGTCAGTTGTGCGTTGCTGTTGCCAGAACGCTCGGCTAGACCTCTACCGGTGGGTTATGGGATCCAGTTCCCATGAAAACCCAGCGGTATATGATGATCCAGCTTTACCCGTGCCAATGGTGCGCCCGTGAAGTCGCTCGCGTCGTGGATCACCAGTTCGCTTTTGTTTGTCTGGGGATCCCACCAGACGACCAGCAACCAACCATCGTCTTCACTCACCGCATCGGGTTTGGCCACGAATATCGGCTCGGCAGGGGACACGTCCCTGTCACCTTCCAGTGTTTGGTACTCGGTTTTGCCTGAAATAAAATCGTGCTTTATCAGGCAATTGAAATCGTGGCTGTCACTTTTGGGCTGGTGCACACCGGCAAAGTAGCCGTATTGGTGTTTTGCACCCAGGAGTTTTTCATTGATCCTAGGAAATTCGACGGAGAAATTTCCGACCCGTGCTCGTGTCATCTGACCGGCATCGAGATCCAGGGTCCAGCGGTACAGCACGGGAGGTGTGAACGGCGAGCGTCCAGCGTCAGGAAAAGGAAACGGAAAGAAATTCTCGACTTTTATATCATCGACAAACTGGAGGTCACTGACGCAGCCGTCGACGATTATTTTGCCATCTTCCTCGTAGGCGTTGACGAAGTGTGTGGTTTGGTAAGCTTCATCGGTGAACCATTGAGTTGCACCGGTCTGCCGATGGACCACCAGGGTTCGATTGCTCTGCTTTGGGTCAAACGTCCACGCAGATTTGCCTGCAGGAACTCGGTCGGGTGATTCTGGACGCCAGTTGATGGGCCCAAAGAAGAAGACAAAATGATTTTCAGTGAACATGAAGTCGTGAATATAGGCGGGGGCGTCAAGTGTAACGACGTGCTGTTTCAGGATGTTCCCTTGTTTGTCAGCCAGTGCACAGACGAATCGGCGGGTTTCGGGTTCGACCGTATACAATAGTAGTTCATTTTTTGCAGCGTCGGTATGGATATGCGCGGTAACCAGTGCATCAATTGCGCCGTGGAAATCAAAGGTACCAATGGTTTTCAGGGTGTTTCGGTCAAGTTCATAATAGTGTCCACCCGCCTCTTGCAGAGCCAATACGCGTCCGTCGATTTCCACGACATTGACGTTGGCTACTTGCTTGAAAGCAGCCGGCCCCTTTTCAAGCTGTGGTTGAGCTACTTCGTAAGACCCGTAAATACCGTTGTAGAGCGATCTGCCGGCTGCTTCTTCTTCCTTGAAACCATCGGTGCGCACCCATTTATTGCGGTAGTTGACAGCGCCGTTGCTGATATAAAACCCATGAACCATGCCATCTCCGTCGAACCAGTGGTATCGGTCAGGGCGAGCAGGCTCCCAACGCTGGTTGGATCCGGTTCGAAAAAGCACGCCCTCAAGTTCAGGCGGTACAGTACCTTCTATGCGAAGTTCATTGGCGATGATTTCGTTGGAGAGGGGTTGGCGAATACCTTGTAAAAAGGGGCTGCTATTGTTCCACATGATGTATCTCCCGAAGGCTAATAGGGGTGTCTTATTAAGGGTTAATAGATTGCTAGCCTTTGGTGTTATTGCTGTCTCCGGGTTGTGAGTACGAATTCTTATGGAGTGTTGGTACTGAGGTACATGCAGTTGTTTATGTTGAGCTCGTCACGGTTTATGTGGTCGCGCGATCAAGGCAGGATTGCAAAGAATACCTGCCGTTGACCTGCCTCAGGTTCGCGGAGTTGGTGTTTTATTTATACCGGCTTGCCAGACTCAACTATCCGTACAGACTTTTTGTGGGTAAATGCCAGGTAGCTGTATCGGCCGTGATATTCGCCCATCCCTGAACCGCCCACCCCACCGAACGGCAGGTATGGCGAAAACGCGTGCACCAGCACGCCGTTGACCTGAGCATCGCCGGCTTGAATGTGGTCGATGAGGGGGTTGGCATTGGCTATGTGGCCTGTGAACACATACACGGCCAGTGGTTTGGAGTGATGTTGATTGATGAGATCGACTGCGTTATCCACCGAATCAAAAGTCAGCACCGGCAAAATGGGCCCAAACAGCTCTTCGGCCATCAGCGCATCGTCCCATTGCACTTGGTCGACCACGGTGGCGCTGAATACGCGCCGTTCTGGGTCTGCATCGCCGCCGACCAGCACCTTGCCCGCGCTCTTGCTCAACAAGTTTTGAAGACGCGATACTTGTTGGCTCGTGACGACTTTTCCCGTGGAACCGATGTCGGGCAGGTCCTGCTGAATGCGCTGCGTCAGGCGAGTTAGCAGTTCATCCTTGATGCTGCTGTGGACGTACAAGTAATCCGGTGCGATGCAGGTCTGGCCGCTGTTGATGAACTTGCCAAACATCAGCTGCGACACCACCAGATCGACATCGGCATCGGCCAGGGCAATCAAAGGGCACTTGCCGCCTAGTTCCAGGATCACTGGTGTGAGGTGCGCGGCGGCTGCCTGCATCACTATCTTGCCGACGTTAGGGCTGCCCGTGAAAAAGATGAAATCGAACGGCAAGCTCAGCAGGTGAGTATTCTCATCGCGTCCACCCTGAACCACAGCTATGTAGTTGGGAGAGAACGCTTCCTGAATGATTTTCTCGAGGACCAGTGAAGTGTTGGGGGTGGTTTCGGAGGGCTTAAGGATGCAAGTGTTGCCGCCAATGATTGCGCCTATCAGCGGCGTCAGCGTCAGGTTTACGGGGTAGTTAAACGGCCCGATGATGTAAGTAACGCCAAAGGGCTCTTGCGTGACATAGCACTGGGACGGCGCAATCAGGTCTGCGGTGGGTACCGTTTCTGGTGTCGCCCACTCGTCAAGGTGGGCGAGGGCGAAATCGATTTCGTGGAGGACTGCGCCGATCTCCGCGAGGTCCACATCGGCCTTGGGTTTTCCTAAATCTTCGTCCAGTGCGACGTACAGCGCCTCTTTGTGATTGAGCACTGCCTGTTTCAGGCGCTCCAGGCTGTGTTTGCGAAACTCGATGGGGTGGGTTTGGCGGGAGGCGAAATAGGCACGCTGCGACTCGAATACTGCATCGATGGACTCGGAGCTTGGATAGTTCATGGGTTGTCACCTTATCGAATTCAGTGGATGTTTATGAGCGTCACGCAGATCAGCGAAAGTAATCTTCACAGAGCATTTTGGCAGCGTGCAGGGCCAGCGCCTGAGTGGGCGCGTTGGTGTTGCCGCTAGTAATGTTGGGCATGATCGAGGCATCGATGACACGCAGATGCTCCACGCCTTTCACACGCAGGCGACCATCAACGACGGCACCTTCGTCCTTGCCCATGCGACAGGTGCCGACCGGGTGCCACATGGTGGTGGCGACGCGTTTGACCCATTCGCCAATCTGCTCATCGGATTGCACGCTGGGACCCGGTGAGACCTCTTCGTCGATCACCGGCGCTAGCGATTCCTGAGTCAGGACATGGCGCATGGCTTTCACCGACTCAACGGCCACGTTCAAATCGTATTCGTGGCCGATGAAATTTGGGTTGATCAGCGGCATAGAGGTAGGGTCAGCGTCAGCCAAACGTACCCAGCCGCGGCTTTTAGGCTGAAGCACCACTAACTCGAAGGTCACGCCGGGGCGCGTACCGGTAGGGCTCAAGCCGTCTTTGGAAATGATTGGTACGTGATAGCACTGAACGGTAGGGTCGCCCTGTAAGTTCAGGGGATCCCAATAGCTGACCGTCTCGATGCCGCTGCCTGCGGCCGGGCCGTCTTTGGTCAGGATGTAGCGGATCCCTGCCTTCAGCGGCCCAAGGCCCTGGGCAACGCTTTGATAGCCCAAGTTCCCTTTCACATAGGCGCTGAGCGGTACGATAGGGTGGTCATGTAGGTTTTCGCCCACGCCGGGGGAATCGACCATCACCTCAATGCCGAATTCCTGCAACTGGGTCTTGGGGCCTATGCCGGAATGCATGAGAATCTTCGGGCTGTGTACCGCCCCGGCGCTGAGTATGACCTGCTTGCCCTGGATTTGCTGCGTAGTCCCGCCCTGGAGTATTTCGACCCCTACCGCGCGGTGGCTATCGATCAGCACCCGAGTGACCGTTGTGTTCGCCAGCAAGGTGACGCGGCCACTCTCCAGATGACGGCGCAGGTGCGCGACTACGGCACTGCAACGGCGACTGTTCTCGATGTTCGATTGCACCGGTGACACACCGATCTGGCTGGCGCCGTTGTAATCCGGATTGTAGGGCAGGCCGTATTCCTGAAATGCCTTCAGGCAATACTGGTTCAGTTCGTTGATCCCTTTGGGCAGTTGCACGGCCAGATTGCCTTGGGTGCCATGATGTTCATCATGGAACGTGTCGTTTTTTTCTTGCTCGATGAAGGCACGCCACATGCTGGCGTGATTCCAGTCCCCGTCGCCTGCGGTGGCTTCGTCCCACGCATCGAAATCGCGTTTTTGGCCACGCACATACGCCATGGCATTTACCGACGTGCCTCCCCCCAACACCTTGCCGGAGCGAAAGCGTCGCTCAGTACCATGCTGGGCGACGGTGGAATGGGTCCACACGTGTTTATCCTTGGCCAGGATGGTGCCGAAGCCGGCTGGAATGTGGATCAGCGGGTCGGAATCCTTGCCGCCGGCTTCGATCACGGCAATGCTGGCCCGACTGTTCTCGGCCAGATAACTGGCCACCACGCATCCGGCTGCACCACTTCCTACAATCAGCACGTCAAAGCTTTTAGTTGTCATATTTACCCACTGCGGATCGCTCTTGAACGGATGAGTATTGAGGGGGGATAGCGCACTGCCTATCAGACATCGCTATCAAAAGCCGAGATCAGGAATCGTTTAAGCGGGCGCTTTCGCTGTTCAGATTTTACAAATCTGAACAGTACAGTTGGACAACACATAGTACTTTGCCACTCTTTAAAAATCAAAAATAGCGCATTAAGATAAAAGTGCTCTATATTGTCTGAGCAAGCCTGCCTACAATCCGGCCAGGCAGGTCCGTAATGATCGATCTGACAAGAGGAGCCTCCAGTGCCCAAAACGCTGCTGCAAAAACTCTGGGAAACGCACGTCGTACGTCATGACTCGGACGGTTCTGCGATGCTTTACATTGATCTGCAGTTGATCAATGAAGTCACCAGCCCCCAGGCTTTTGAAGGTTTATCGGCAGCGGGGCTGAACCCTTGGCGAAGCGGCACGATCATCGCCACCTCGGACCACAATGTGCCGACTAGGGACTTGGCTCTGGGCATTCAGGATCCGGTAGCGAAAATTCAGGTTCAGACGCTTGAGCGTAACTGCGCTGACCTGAACCTGCGCCACTTTAAAATGGGTGATCAAAGGCAGGGCATTTTGCATGTCATCGCGCCTGAATCTGGCGCCAGTCTTCCGGGAATGACCATCGTCTGTGGCGACTCTCATACCAGTACCCATGGTGCTTTCGCGGCCTTGGCATTTGGCATCGGCACTTCCGAGATCGAGCACGTTCTCGCCACCCAGTGCCTGCGTGTTTCACCCATGGCGGCGATGAAGGTTCAGATCGACGGCGAATTGCAGCCGTTCGTGACCGCAAAAGACTTGGCCCTGAGCTTGATTCGCAAAATCGGTACTGCGGGGGCCACCGGTCATGCAATCGAATTCACCGGCAGCACGGTCAGTAGCATGTCCATGGAAGCGCGGATGACCCTTTGCAATATGGCAATCGAAGCCGGAGCTCGCGTCGGGCTGATCGGTGTAGACGAGACCACACTGGCCTACCTGCACGGCCGACCTCATGCGCCGCGAGACGCAGGCTGGGAGGCCGCCGCTACGTTTTGGCGCACGCTTCACAGCGACCCTGGGGCAATTTTCCAACAGGTGGTGAACCTGGATGCAGCAAAAGTTGCCCCTCAAGTTTCATGGGGAACTTCTCCGCAAATGGTGTGCGATGTTCTAGAAAAGGTGCCCGACCCCGCGGACGAAGTAGACCCCGCTAAACGTCAGGCCTTGGTCAGCGCGCTCGACTATATGGGGATTACAGCGGGCACAGCCATCGTTTCAATCGAGCTCGACAAGATTTTCATAGGCTCCTGCACCAATGCACGCCTCGAGGACCTGCGAGCAGCTGCCCAGGTTGTAGTCGGTCAAAAAGTATCCACGCGTATCAAACAAGCATTGGTGGTGCCGGGATCAGGACAGGTCAAAGCCATGGCTGAAGCCGAGGGCTTGGACAGGATATTCATCGACGCTGGGTTTGAATGGCGCGAGCCCGGTTGTTCGATGTGCTTGGGAATGAACGAGGACCGGCTGCTCCCTGGGGAGCGTTGTGCATCTACGTCCAATCGCAATTTCGAGGGGCGTCAGGGGCAGGGTGGCAGAACTCACCTCGTGAGCCCGGTCACTGCAGCTGCGGCGGCCCTGGCAGGACATTTCGTTGATATAACCGCTGCCCAGATAAGGAGTTGAAAGGCCGTGAAACCATTCAAGCAGTTTTGTGCAGTAGCGGCGCCGCTTGATCGAATCAATGTGGACACGGACGCCATTTTGCCGAAGCAATTCATGAAATTGATCAGCAAATATGGCTATGGCGATTACCTGTTCGATAACTGGCGTTATCTAGACCAAGGCCAACCTGGGGACGACTGCTCGGTACGACCGCTCAACGAGCAGTTCGTGCTCAACCAGCCCCGGTTCAAATCAGCCCAAATCCTGCTGTGCCGAGATAATTTCGGTTGTGGTTCGAGCCGCGAGCACGCGCCGTGGGCCTTGCGTGATTTCGGGTTCAAAGCGCTGCTCAGCACCAGTTTCGCAGATATTTTTTATGGCAACTGCCTTAAGAACGGCGTGCTGCCCATCGTGTTGACCAAGGATGAAATGGATCACCTGTTCTCACTCGCGGCCCGTGATGCTGCGTTGCAACTTGAGATCAATCTAGCGGACCAAACCGTTTCCCAGCCTGAGGGCGTGATCTACCGTTTCGAGATCGATGCATTCCGCAAAAAATGCGTGATGTTGGGGCTCGATGAAATCAGCCTGACGCTCGCTCAAGCCGACGACGTGCGCTTATACGAAAGCAAGCGACGCGCCACCGAGCCTTGGCTGTTTCCAGAGAGCTGACGGCGTTGTGTATTTCATGATCCAGAAGACGCCAACACCGTCATTTTCTGCGTCATCTCGGCCCCGGCCTTCGCAACAATAGGCGCGAGCAGCGTTCTCACTTCCGGGGAGGCATCGACAACGGGTATCACGATGCTGATGCTGCCGATCACCCGTTTATCGTCAAAAACGGCGGCTGAAATACCCGCAGCGCTATTGCCCAATTCGCCTGAAGTGATGACTACGGACTCGTTTCTCAGCGATCTCAGTGTCTGTTTGACTTGCGCCCAATTGGCCCCAAGGCCAAAGCGCTCGAATTCGCCCGTTACGCCTTCGTAGTAGGGTTTGACCTGGCGCAATGGCAGGTGCGCCAGGATGACCTTTGAGGCTGCGCCTTGGTAAAGGGGCCTTGGGAGGCCGCGCTCATAGCTGATGTCTTGCTTGAAACGGGTGGTGAACTCCTCATGCACGCACATGACGTGCTCTTGGAAGTACCGGCATAAAATCGCGATGCTGCCAGCGGGGGCCGCATTCAGCATGTCACCCATGACCAACCTTGCAGCCTGGATCATCGGATCACCCAACCGCATTTTTCTATCCAACGCGATGATTGCTGGGCCCAGCACGTAGCGCCCCGGGATAAAGGCGCTGATGTATCCGGCACCCGACAGGGTTCGAAAGTAACGGTACGTATGGCTCGCCGATAGTCCTAACTCGATCGCCGCTTCGTCCACAGACCAATCAGATTTGCTGTCTCCACTGAACAATTCGAGCAGGCGCATCAAGCGATCCTGGGAGCTGCCTTTGGGATCTTCTGCGCCTGAGACTTGCATGGCTGACGCGCCGGTTACCTGCTGCTTTATCAACCCTGCCCCCTTAGGAAGGTGTGCTTGACGGAGTCCGTCATGTTACCGCCAAGCTCGACCACGAGGTGAACAAAAACAAAAATAGCGCCATAAGATAAAATCGTTGACATTTTTTTGAAAAAACATAATTATCGTATTACAACAAATAATACAAAACACCTTAAGGTGTGAGGGTTCCATCATGAGCGAGCTAGCGCAGCCATCGTCCCCCGTCCTCGACATCGCCCCTATTCTCGATCACGGAGAGTGGACGTCCTATCAAAAGCGAATTCTCTTCTTGGTCGCCCTCGTCATGGTGTTCGATGGCGTGGACGCGCAGGTGCTCAGCCTGTCGCTGTCCTCCATTTCAGCCGAATGGGGTATCAGCCGCGCAGCCTTTGCACCGGTGCTGGGATTCAGTTTCGTGGCCATGGCACTGGGGACGGCCCTCGGGGGCCTGTTGGGCGACCGCATCGGCAGAAAATGGACCCTCATCGCGTCCAGCGTAACGTTTGGCCTGATGACGTTATTGGGCGCGCTCGCCGATGACATCGTCTTTCTGGGCGTCTGCCGAGTGATTGCATCGTTGGGCATGGGAGCAGCCATGCCTAACGTCACGGCAATGCTGGCTGAGTACACGCCTTTGCGCCGGCGCAGCCTTGCCCTCGCCATCGGGATGAGCGCGTTGCCTTTTGGCGGCATCGTCGTTGGCCTGTTAGGGGCGCAAATTCTTCCTGCCCTTGGCTGGCGCAGTTTTTTCGTGATTGCGGGGTGTGCGCCGTTGATCGTCGCGCTGACGCTGATCATTGGCGTCCCAGAGTCGCTGAGATTTCTGGTGGCGCGCGGCATCAAGCCGGCAGCGTGCCTGAACATCATTCGCCACCTGGGGCATGCAGTGTCATTGACCACCACGTTGGAGGACAGCGGCGAAGCGGCTGCAGTCAAGAAGGCTTCGGTGCGAACGTTAATGGCCAGCGAATATGCTGGCGACACACGGGTGCTGGCGGTCGCTTTCTTTACCGTGATTCTGTCTAGCTACCTCATGTTTACCTGGTCCCCCTCCCTGTTCGTCGAGGCCGGTTACAGCGTCAGTATGTCCAGCGCAAGTATGGCGTTGTTCAGCCTCGGTGGCCTGATTGGAGGGGTGGGTGGCGGCTGGCTGTTCAGTCGCTTCGGTTCGCGCAAAACCATGCTCTGCATGGCGGCGGGGGCGTTGGCCTGCTGCGCTGCGCTGATGGTAACGCCGTTGGAACCTGCAGCGAATTCGCTCCCTATCATCACCGTTAGCCTGCTGCTGCTCGGCCTCTGCGTACCGGGCACACAAGCAATCCTATTCGTGCTGGCGGCGCAGATATTCCCTACCTCAATGCGTGCAAGTGGCGTCGGTTTGCCCGCAGCTTTCGGACGGCTGGGCGCGGTGCTGAGCGCTTTCATCGGCCCCTGGATTCTTGCCAGCACAGGCACTCGGTTCTTCGGTTTTATAGCAGCCATGATGTTGATTCTTTTTGTCGCGCTGACCCTCGTCCGTCGCCACATCGCACGGACCGCAAACCAAGACCGTAGCGATGCACGGCTGAACGAAGTTCGATAGATAGGTAAGGAGATATTTGTGAGTAACAATGCCTTTAGAGATCACATTGCCCACGACAACATGACGCCCCTCTGGGAGGTATTGCGCGGGCTCACCCCGCGCGAGCCCAAGCAGACGGCGGACCCCGTAATCTGGCGCGCCGAAACCATTCGCCAAAATATGAAAATGGCCTGTGAGGTCATCTCCGCCGAAGATGCGGAGCGCCGTGTGCTTGTCCTAGAAAACCCTAAGTTTCAGGGCAAGTCGCAGATAACGTCATCCCTCTATGCGGGTATTCAAATGATCCTGCCCGGGGAGGTCGCTCCCAGTCATCGCCATACGGCGTCTGCGCTAAGACTGATTTTAAGTGGCCAGGGTGGGTTCACTACGGTGCATGGCGAAAAGGTACTAATGAACCCGGGTGACTTTGTCATCACGCCCACGAACGTTTTTCATGACCATGGTGCGCAGGGCACGGAACCTGTGATGTGGCTGGATGGCCTGGATGTGCCTGTTGTGCAAATGCTCAACGCCGGTTTCTCTGCTGATGACCCGAATCTACGTCAGGTCCTGACACGCCCGACAGGCGACTCCAATGCGCGATTCGCCGCTGGCCTGAGACCGGTGGGCGACACCCACGGCGGCCCCGTCAGCCCACTTTTTCACTACCCCTATTCGCGCACGCGTGCAGCGCTTGAACAGTTGTCGCTCGTCGATGAGTGGGACGCGTGCAACGGTTTCAAACTGATGTTTACCAACCCAACGAATGGGCTGTCCCCGATTCGCTCGATGGGTGCCTTTATGCAGATGTTCCCTGCAGGGTTCAAGGGCACGAGCTTTCGTGAAACCGACGGAGCTGTTTGCTGCGTGGTTGAAGGCAGCCTGCGTGTTCAGGTCGGTGACCAAACGTGGACAGCCTGCAAGGACGACGTATTTGTTCTTCCGGGTTGGGCATGGCGCTGTTTTGAGGCGGACGAGCAATGCGTACTGTTCAGCTTTTCCGATCGACCGTTGCAAGAACACCTCGGTTTTTGGCGCAGCGAAATCAATCCGAGCGCAACTACTACACCAGGAGAAAACCATGAAAATTTGTCTGTTTAACGATAACCGTTTGGGCCTGATTGAGGGCGACATTGTCTATGACGTTTCCCAAGCACTGCGTATTTTGTCACCTGCCCGTTATCCGTTTCCGCGCCATGACCTGCTGATCGCTAACCTGGCCGAGCTACGCCCCGAAATCTCGCTTGCCAAGGGAAGCGCAGCGGTCTTCAAGTTAAGCGATGTCGAGCTGCTTAGCCCCGTCGGTAACCCAGGCAAAATTGTGGCTGCGCCTGTCAACTATCAAGCTCACCTTGATGAAGCCATCGCAGACACGGAGACGTTTACACGTGCCAATGTCCGCAAAATTCAGGAGACGGGCCTCTTCCTGAAAGCTACCAGCTCGCTGATCGGTGTCAGTAAACCGATTGTGATTAATCTTCCAGAGCGCCGTACCGATCACGAAATCGAGCTAGTCGCTGTTATTGGCAAGCGTGCCAAGGATGTGAAGGCGAAAGACGCACTGGCCTATGTTGCCGGATACAGCATTGGCCTGGACATCACGATCCGCGGGCCTGAAGAGCGAAGCTTGCGCAAATCGTTGGACACTTACTCGGTGTTGGGGCCATGGCTTGTCACGGCTGATGAGCTCAGCGAACCACAGGGCTTGGAGTTGCTGCTGGAGGTTAATGGTGAGAAACGCCAGCACGCCAATACACGGGATTTGATCATGAACGTGGCAGAGCTGATCGAATTCGCCTCGACCTATTACACACTTGAGCCGGGTGATTTGTTGTACACCGGAACGCCCGAAGGTGTGGGTCCCATTGTTCACGGTGATCAGATCAAAGCACGAATTGAAGGGATTGGTGAAATTGTTGTCGAGGTCGTGTCGTCATGAGCCTACAAGATCCGATTGTAATCATTGGGGGGGGCATTGGCGGTCTGGCAGCAGCGCTGGCACTCTCACATAAGGGCTTCAAAACGCTCTTAATCGAACAGGCCGAAGAGTTTCGCGAAGTCGGTGCGGGGATCCAGGTGGGTCCTAACGGTTTTCGCGTGTTGGAGACGCTCGGCGTTGCTGATCAGGTACGCGAACTGACCGTGTTACCCGATGATTTGATCTTCATGGACAGTGTCAGCGCTGAGGTGGTTACCACCATCCCGACAGGCGCAGCGTTTCGGGAACGTTTCAAGTATCCCTACGCCTTGGTGCATCGTGCGGACCTGCATTCGGTTCTTCTGGCCGCGTGTCGCGAGTCCGCTGATGTCGACTTCAGGATCGCCACAAAAGTGGTGGGCTACGAAGATGATGGCCTGTCCGTGTGCGTGACCACTGACCAAGGTGAAACCATTCGGGGTTGCGCACTGATTGGCGCAGATGGATTGTGGTCGAAAGTCAGAGAGAAAATTGTCGGTGACGGTGCGCCTGTGGTCTCCGGGCACATTGCGTACCGGGCGGTGTTGCCCATTGAGGACGTGCCGCTTGAGTTTCGACGCAACTCGATGATTCTTTGGGGGGGGCCAAAGTCCCACCTGGTCCAGTACCCGCTTCGAGGTGGAAAACTATTCAACCTGGTCGCAGTCTTCCACAGCGACCGCTATGTAGAGGGCTGGAACACCGAGGGAGACCCTGAAGAATTACGCCGTCGGTTTGCCGGCACGTGTGACACCGTACAAACGCTCCTGTCCAAAATTGAAAGCTGGCGGATGTGGGTATTGTGCGATCGTGAACCCGTGAAAAACTGGAGTGAGGGACGTACCACGCTTCTGGGCGATGCCGCGCACCCCATGTTGCAATACCTTGCACAAGGGGCGTGTATGGCGATGGAAGATGGCGTCGTACTCGCACAGGAAATCGAAAAGTGTCAGGGTGATTTTGAGTCAGCTTTTAAGGCATATCAGGCTCGCCGATACCTTCGCACTGGCCGTTGCCAGGTGATGGCACGTGTTCATGGAGAGTTCTACCATGCCGAAGGAGTGGCAGCCGAACTGCGTAACGGTATGCTCGCCGCACGCACCCCTGAACAAGCATATGCCGGTCTCACCTGGTTATATGACGCGATAATTTAGAACTCCCAGTGACGGTCAATTATTCAACGTGCTCACGTTGCCGGGTTGATCGTCGCTTTCTGCTGTACGCAATGATCATTCTATAAAAATAAAAAGGGTGAAATCATGTACTACAAAAATTGCGGCCCGCTCGTGTGGCCGGCGTTACTGTGTTTTTGTACGCCAGGCTTGGCATGGGCTGAGGAATCCGATTTTTTCAAAGATTCGACCGCTACACTTCAGGCCAGAAACTACTACTTTCAACGTAACTATTTAGATATTCGCGGGGCCGAGAAACCCAAGGCAGAAGAGTGGGCTCAAGGCTTAATTCTTAATTTCAAATCAGGTTATACCCCAGGCGCGGTCGGCTTTGGTATTGATGCGATTGCCACTCTGGGCCTCAAGCTTGATAGTGGCCCTGGACGGGTAGGGACGGGCTTGCTGCCTATTAAGGATAGCGGGGCTCCTGCCGACGATTACAGTCGCGTAGGGCCAACCTTAAAAGCCAGGTTTTCTAAAACCGAACTGAGGCTGGGTGAACTTCAACCAGACATTCCCGTCTTGCCCTTCAGCGATATTCGTTTGCTTCCACCTTCCTATCAGGGTGCCTCCTTTTCGAGCAGCGAACTTACTGGGCTGACCCTTCAAGGCGGGCGAATCAAATCGACTAGTCTACGAAATGAAGCCGGTGACGAAAAGTTGATCGCGATGTTGGGCTATATTCCGCAACGCACAGCGTCCAGTGATGCCTTCAATTATATGGGCGGTGACTATAGTTTTAATGAGTCACGTACCACTGTCAGTGGTTGGTACGCCCAACTGGAGGACATTTACCGACAGAGTTATGTTGGCATTAAGCATAAGCAGTTAGTAGGGCGTTGGTCGGTGACCGGTACGTTGGCACAGTATGATGCTGTGGAAGATGGTGATCATTTAATAGGGGCGGTCGATAATCGGGCTTTGTATGGCACCCTTGGGGTGGCAAGGTCCGGGCATGCTGTGACCGTAGGGTACCAAAGAATGTACGGTAACACCGCGTTCCCCCGGGTGTTCGCCAATATAGCGCCCTTGGCCAATGAACTACCTACTTATGACTTCTCATCACAAAACGAAGTGTCTTATCAGGTGCGTTACGACTATGACTTCGCTGCGGCGGGTGTACCGGGCCTCCTATTTTCGACTAGATACGTTGTGGGGAACAATGTTGAGACAGGGCGCGGCTATGAGGGTAAGGATAGCGAACGCGATATCGATATGTCTTATGTTTTCCAGAGCGGGCCTGTCAAGGGATTGGGTATCAGGCTTCGCGATGCCGTAGCGCGGTCTAATTACAGAACTGATATTGACGAGTATCGCGTCGTTCTCAGTTATACCTGGAAGCTGCTATAGCCTTGCGCTCTTACCAACCCTGCGCGCCAATGGCCAAATATGTCGTCCGTCAATTGATCTTAATCTGTTCATCTGCGTGCTGATCGTGGGCTATTGCTACCTCAGTCGCTCATAGCGTTGGCGCTGATTGAAAACTGATCAGCCTTTACTGGGTCAGTTTTCGGTCAGCGGCAACACCATCGGAACAGCTCGCGTCCATGTGGTAGCGGGACACCATTGGTGCGTGGATAGCCGGCACGCGCCGGCAAGTCTCTTGTTTCAATTACACATCGCTATACCAACCGGGCTAACCCGATTCAGGAGCGGAACCTCAACCTGGAACTAAGACTATTGCGTCAAGGACAGCCGGCCACCCCCGTCGTCAGGGGGAGGCGTGGATCGAGACAGGGGGGCTGTGAGAGCGGGGATTGGAAGAAAGGGGCCAAAGGCCTGGCGTTAGCCAGTCAACTCGAGAATACCCAACATGTAGGTGCGATCCACGACATGCTTGCGAGTACTCGCCTGGAATTTTCCAAAGAGGTTTTTCAAGTGCCATTTCACGGTTTCTCCAGCGACATTCAACGCCTGGGCAATCTGCTTGTTCGACAGGTTGCGAGCGAGCAGTTGCAAGACTGCTCGCTCCTTGGGTGTGAGCAGGCGGCTGGGTGAAGCAGAGCTTGGAGGGGGCTCCGGGCGCACAACCGGACCTGAGTGAAGCGAGGCCTGCATGGCCGGCCTGGTCGTTTCGCTTGCGATCTTTTGCAACCACTTGACCAGTGCGGGATGGGTGTTCTGAACAATGCGCTGCAGTCTATGTCACGCTCGTTGGCGTAGTAGTGGTGCAATTGGGGACACCAGGCAGCGTCGATTTTGTCGTTACGTGAAGGGTGTAGTGGTCTAATTTCCCCGGACACCCCGATAGGTGGAAAATACACCTATTGAGGAGTTCTCCATGACCGACAAACGCAAAGTATTCGACGACAGCTTCAAGCTGGAAGTTGTAAAGATGATCAAGGACCAGGGCCTGAGTGTTTCACAGGTTTGTCGTGATCTTGATATTGGTGATACGGCCGTTCGACGCTGGGTACAACAGTATGAGGCCGAGAAGTTGGGGCAAGCCGGGATCGGCAAGCCGCTGACCTCTGAGCAACAGCGTATTCGCCAGTTGGAGCAAGAAAACCGTCAGCTCAAGATGGATAACGATGTATTAAAAAAAGCCACCGCCTTCTTTGCCCGCGAGCTGAAGTAACGTACCGCTTGGTTCGCCAGCTGCAACAGAAGGCTTGTTCGGTGGCGTATGTGTGCCGTTTGTTGGGGGTTAGTCGATCCGGCTTCTACGAGGCCAACAAGCGCGCTGGGGCTCCTGCATCGATCTGGCCCGTTGCTCTGCAACTCAAGGCGTCGTTTGCTGAAAGTGGCGGCTGTTATGGCAGTCGCCCATTGCGTAAAGCGTTACGCGCAAAGGGTATGCAAGTAGGCATTTACAAGATTCGCCGCATGATGCGCGTCAACAGCCTGCGTTCGGCCTGGAAGCGTAAATTTGTGCACACCACCGACAGCAAACATGACCTGCCGATTGCTGAAAATGTATTGAACCGCCAATTTGAACCCGAGGCGGCGAACAAGGCCTGGGTAGCAGACATTACCTACATCCGAACCCGCAGTGGCTGGTTGTATCTGGCTGTGGTGCTGGACTTGTTCTCACGCAAGGTAGTGGGCAGGTCAATGGCGCCGAACATGCCCGCTGAACTGGTGTGCAGTGCAATGCAGCTGGCGGTTGCTCAACGTCAACCGCCACCCGGCTTGATCGCCCACTCGGATCGCGGCAGCCAGTACGCGAGTGCGAGCTACAGAGCGCTACTGGCAAGAAGTGACATGCAGCAAAGCATGAGCCGTAAAGGTAACTGCTGGGATACGCAGTGATGGAGCGCTTCTTTCTGAGCTTGAAAATGGAGCGGGTATGGCGACGTGATTACGCCAACCATGCCGAGGCGATACGCGACATCACTGAGTACATCGTTGGGTTTACAACAACGAACGGCTGCACTCGAAACTGGGATATCTGCCACCGACCGTTTACGAACGGGCGATGGCGTCAAAATCACCTATCGAGGTGTCCGGAATTAGTTGACCACTACAGGGTGCGGGTTCCTCCCTGCTTGCCCGGTGACTCCGCATTTAGCGGAATTCCCGGCCTTCATTGAAAAACTTTCCCTCGCCTGAATAGGTAAGCACTTGCTGGAAGCCTCACATGGACGTTCGCTTACGGCTGAGCAGGTCGCCGCAGGCTCGATGAAGCCGCAGGGCTGCGGCATTCATCGGTACTTGCGGCGGAATTAATCAAGGCACTGGCGATTCTGTGGGGGGCGGTATCGAACCTGACCTTGGTCTTTGCAATGCCGCTGCTTACCTGGGCCTGTTCGTTCCAGTGCTGGTTGGCTGGCTTTGGTTACGCCAGGCGTTAGTTGCAGGGCGGAGGCAAGGCACGATGGCGGGACATCAAACTTTTAATATTGTTCTGATAATAGAATTAAATACTGTATAAAGAATAATGCAGGATAAATTGCCTGCCTATTCACGCCCTATAAAAACAAAAACGGTAACCAACATGTCATTTCTGAAAGGCTTCTCAATCGGCGCCAAGCTCCTCGTGCTGCCCGGGTTATTTGTGCTCGCTCTACTGGTTGTCTCGGGTCTGGCCTACCGCGGGCTGGCTAAGCAACAAGCGGTAATCGAGGAAATCGACCAGTTGCGTTTCCAGCAATATCGGCAAGTGTTAGAAACCTCGGCCGCCTCGCAGGCGGCGATGGTCGGCGCATATGCCACAGGCGCGCGCATCCTTGAATCCAGTGGGCAAGCTTCCGCGGAAGACCTTGAGTCATATCTTGAAGATATGCAGGCCAGTGTTGACGACATGCGTGCCGGGCTGGACAAGGTGGCTCGTGAAACTCGCCTGGGCGAAGAAGAGAGAGCGCTCTATCAAGCGGTGCAGGAGCAGGCCGCAGTGGTCGGCGAGGGGCTTGCCGAATTCAAGCGCACTGCTTTGAGTGACCAGATACAGGCTGCCTCGCTGCTGGGTCGGGTGCGTGCCGACAACAATGGCCTGCAAGGTCAATTCAACCGGCTGTTGGGCCTACAAGCCGAGCTGACCTCTGGCGCCTTCGCTGAGGCGGGCGCAACACAACAGCAGGTCTCACGGATGCTCGTCGCGGTGCTGCTGGGTGGCAGCTTACTGGCTGTGTTAGTCAGTCTTTTGTTGCGTGCGCAAATCATCCGGCCCATTCGGGAAATCGAGAGGGCTTCGATCGAGTTGCGCGATGGCGACCTGACCCGACGCGTGCGGGTCATGGGTCGAGACGAGATTGCCCACACGGCTCAGGCATTCAACGAACTCATTGATAGCTTCCAGCAGGCAATGCGCAAGGTAGCCGGAGTCGCGGCATCGGTCGGCGCCTCGGCAGAGGAGCTGGTGGGCGCTTCGGCGCGTGTGGCGCAAAGCTCTACGGCGCAGGCCGGTGCGGTGGGCGCGGTGTCGATGACCATCGAGCAGATGAGCGACGGGATTGCGGCAATCTCCAGTCATGCTGAAAGCCTGCGCAGCTGCGCCGAAGCCAGTTTGCGCGGTGCGCAGGATGGACACTTGGCCTTGTCGCGACTGCTCGAGAAAATCGACAGCGTGCGCCATGCATTCTCCGCCATCCGTGGCTCGGTGGGCGATTTTGTCGAAAGCACTACTGCGATCACCGCCAGCATCGGTCAGGTCAAGGACCTTTCCGCGCAGACCAGCATGCTGGCGCTCAATGCGGCGATCGAGGCGGCACGGGCTGGCGAGAGTGGACGCGGCTTCAGCGTGGTGGCGGACGAAGTGCGTAATCTGGCACAACGCTCTGCGCTGGCAGCCAACTCGATCAACCAGTTGACGGTAAAGCTCGAGAGCCAGTCCGAGGTGGTCGACGAAGCCCTGCGCGCCGGCACGGTGGCATTGGACGACAGCGGCCGACTGCTGAGTGAGTTGGAAAGTACCCTGCAACAGGCAGCGGAACTGGTCGGCGACTCCACGCGTGGGGTGGACCGGATTGCCGATGCGGTGAGCGTGCAGAACGAGGGTGGGCGGGGCATCGTTGCCAACGTCGAGCACATCGCACGCATGGCCGGCGAGGGCGATGCGATCACTCATCAGGTGTCCGGAGCTGTGGTGTCTTTGCGCGAACTGTCCGATGAGCTGAATGTAGCAGTGGGACGTTTTCGCTACGAGGCCTGATTTGCTTGAGACTTCGGTGTCCTGAATATCAGCAGCAGGGGTATGACTCCAATGGATAACCACATCAGCAGCTTGAAGTCATCCAGGTAGGCCACCCAGCTGGCCTGCACAGTGATCATGCCATCCAGCGCCGCACGCCCGCCGGCGGTTAATGGATTGAGTTGGTTGTTTACAGGCCAGGCATCGAACAGGCGGTTGAACGGCGTAACGTATGCGCCGATTTCGGCATGATTGATCTGAGTGTTTTGAGCCAGCAGCACCGTAACGATCGAGATGCCAACGCTTGAGCCGACATTGCGTGACAGGTTGTACAGACCAGTGGCTTCGCCACGCAAATGCGGCGCTAGGGTGGTAAAGGCGATGGTGGTCAGTGGGACGAACAACAGACCCAGGCTCGCGCCCTGAATAAAGCCGACGTACACGATGGTGTTGATGGACACTGCCGGCGTCCAGCCGGTCATCATGTACATCGACCAGGCGGACAGCAACAAACCGCAAAACAGTATCCAGCGAATATCCACTTTGCCGATGATCTTCCCGGCAAGGAACATGCTAAGCATGGTCCCCAGTCCGCGTGGCCCCATGACCATGCCGGCGGTGAGCACCGGGTAACCCATCAGGGTTTGCAGGTAGGGTGTCATCAGCGCCAATGACGCTAAATAGGTAATGCCGATGATGAAGATAAACACGACCGCCACCGAGTAATTGCGGTCCTTGAACAGTTTCAGACTGATAAAGGGCTTGTCGTGGGTGAAGGTGTGGACGATGAAAATGTACGAAGCGATGGCGGCCACCAGCGCCTCCAGGATGATTTCTCCTGAATCGAACCAGCCCAGCTGTTCACCGCGGTCGAGGAACAATTGAATCGACAGGATCGCCACGCTGAGCGAGCCAAAGCCTAGCCAGTCCAAACGGGCGGTTCTGTCGGCCGGGGTTTCCTGAATGAAGCGCATCATGCCGACAAAGGCCAGCAATCCGATAGGCAAGTTGATGAAGAACACCCAGCGCCAGCTGAGGTGTTCTGTTAGCCAGCCGCCGATCATCGGACCCAGCACCGGACCAACCATCACCGACACGCCGAACAAGGCCACTGCCGAGCCACGGTCTTTCTGCGGGTAAATATCCAGCAGAATGCCTTGCGATAACGGCACCAATGCTGCCCCTGCCAGCCCTTGCAGTAAACGGAACAGGATGATTTCTTCCAGGGACCGGGCAATGCCACAGAGCACCGACGCCAATACAAAACCGAAGATCGATCACAGCAATACGCGCTTGCGACCGAAGCGTCGGGCAAGGAATGCCGAGGGCGGCGTCATGATGGCGGTGGCGACGATGTAGGAAGTCAGTACCCAGTTAATCTGGTCGGCACTGGCCGACACACTGCCCTGCATATAGGGTAGGGCGACGTTGGCGATGGTGGTGTCCAAGGCTTGCATGACCACTGCCAGCACCACACACAGCGTAATCAGTACTCGTAGCGGCGAAGGTGGCAGCGGCCCAGTTACTTCACTCATGATGGCGGGCGAGCAGGTTGGCCAGCGGTTTCGGCAGACCACGGGCGGTTCCGGTATCGATCTCTACCAAGGCACTCATGCCGTGGCGCAGCGCGGGTTTGCCTACGGCATCGTCGATACGGATCTTCACCGGAATACGCTGCACAACCTTCACCCAATTGCCCGTGGTGTTCTGTGCCGGCAGTAGCGAAAAGCTGGAGCTGGAAGCCGGGCTGATGCTTTCCACGGTGCCGTGCCAGGTCACGCCGGGATAAGTGTCTACCTCAATGGTTGCGTCCTGGCCGACGTGAGCGTTGGTCAGCTCGGTTTCTTTCGGCGAGGCAGCCACCCATAGGTGTTCGCTGGACACCAGGCTAAAGCCTGATTGTGGGGGTTGCAGGTAGGCGCCCACTTGCAACGAGTCCACGTTGGTCACCACGCCGTCGAACGGGGCGGTCACCACCGAGTTACGCAGGTTGCGTTCGGCTTCATTGAGCGCTGCTTGTGCTTGTAAGTAGGAGGGATGTTGCTCGAGAGGCCTGTCCAGCCGTCCTCCCAGTTGGGCTAATGCCGCAGCAGCCTGGGACTTGGCTACCAAAACCTGCTGGCGGGTATTGTCGAGGTCCTGATGGGCGTCGTCGTAGATTGTCTTGGAGACGGCGGCAACGCTGACAAGTTTTTCCAGCCGTTGGAAATTGGTCTGGTAGTAGGGCAGCCTGGCTTCAGCCTGGGCGATTTCGGCCAGTGACTGGTTGTAGCTGGCCTTGAGGTAAAGGATCTGGTTGCGCGCGCCTTCCAGTTGCGCGCTGGCACTGGCCAAGGCGATTTCAAAGGGTTCTGGCTTCAAGCGAAATAACACTTGGCCCTTGCTCACGACTTGGTTGTCACTGACCTCAATGGCCGCCACGATCCCGGCCACATCGGTCGAAACGCCCACCCGTTCGGCCTGAACGTAGGCGTTGTCGGTACTGACCACTTGGCCACCCAACACATACCAGGCGCCACAGGCCACGACGACAATCGGCGCCAGCAAAAACAGGCCGACGCGCCAGCGTTGCCGTGGAGCGCCGGAGGATTCTGGCCCATGACGATCAAGGGTGGGAGCTTCAGGCGCCTGCGCTTCAGGTTTCGCCAGTGGGTCGAGTGGACGGGCTTCTGCCTGCACCGCATGACGCTGCAATGTGGACTCAGCCATGCGTCACCTCGTCTGCCGCGCAGTTAGTGGGCTCATCCACCGGCTGGCTGCAAGCCGTCAGCAAGTGTTCACGCATGCGTTCGAGGTACTGCAGCAATTGATCGTGCTCCTGAACGGAAAAGTCGGCCATGGTTTCCACTCGAGTCTGCTCGCCAATGGTGCGCATGAATTGCAGCAGCGGATGGGCATCCGGAGTGAGAAATAACAGGGAAAAACGGCGATCGGTGGCGCGGTTGCGACGTTCGATCAGACCGCGCTCCTGCATTTTGTCCAGCAAGCGCACCAGCGTGACCGACTCGATTTCAAGCAAGTCGGCCAGACCCTTCTGGTGAATGCCTTCATGCGTGGACAGTTTGGCCAGAACTTGCCATTGAGAGCGCGTGAGACCGGCTGCGCGGGCCCATTGTTCGAAGCGTTTACGCATCAAACGGGCAACGTCATGGAGGACAAAGCCGAGGATGGATTGGGTCATCGTCAACGCACCTGAAGTGAATGAGCATGCTCATGGTGATCAGGCTTATAGGTTTTCTGCTGATCCTTTTCAAGGAAAAATGGGCATTAAAGTTAAGAATGTTCATATTCAGCGATTTATTTGGCTGATAATCCGTTTTGTTGAGCAGTGTTCGGAGTATTTCTGGGTTCTAGATAGGTTTTTATGAGTATGAACATAAATCATTAAAATGTTTACTTATGGTTGCCATCACAGCATTGTACCGCTACCGTTAGCGTTGATTGCATTGCAAACAAAAGCCCAAAAACACAACAACAATGAGGCAAACCGATGACGACCCCTGGCTGGTGGGCCATGGCGCTTTCCGAGGCTGTGAATGATCAAAAGCCATTGGCCGTGGCCTTTGGTGGCGAGGAACTGGTCCTGTTCCGCAACGCAGCCGGGCAGGCTTTTGCTCTGGAAGACCGTTGTCCACATCGGCGGGTGCCGTTGGCTCTGGGACGAGTTGTCGAGTCTGGTTTGCAATGTGGTTACCACGGCTGGACCTTCGATGGTGCCAGTGGCGGTTGTACAAAAATTCCCAACCTTAATGATGATGAGCGCGTACCGCCACGCTATGCCGTGCGGGCCTTTCAGGTGAGCGAAGCCAATGGCTTCGTCCATGTGTGGTTGGGTGAGGGCGCATCGCAAGGGGAGCTCCCCAGCAGCGATTACCGGCCAAGCGGTCGCGAATTTACCGGTTCCACCGTCGTCAACATGAGTCACGACCAGTATCTGGCGGCGATGCTCGACGGCCCGGAATGCTTGCTCGGCTTTACCCATGTGCGCCTCACCGATTTCTTCCTTGGCGATCTACGCAGAGAGCAGGGCCGCGTGGTTCTGGAGCGCGGTGCGGTATGGTCCACACAATTTCTGCCATCGCAGTTTGTGGTGGACTACCCCTTGATTGTGCGCACCGCAGTACCCCTGAGCGGCGGCAGTATTCGGGTGGATTTGCTCAACGAAGAAGAAATGCCGCTCGTTACCCTGATGATCGCAACCGGGGCCAACCGCCGTGGCACCACCAGCCTGTGCTGGCGAGGATTCGTGACTGAGCACGTGCCGGCCAAGGCACCGTTGCGTTGGCGTATTGCCCGTGCATTCAGCAGGTCGCCGTTCCGGGTGAACCACTTGATTGACGGCGTAGCCGTCGCGGCCCTGCTGCAAGCCCCATCCCGCGACCTGCGTGCCTTTCGCCGACCGCATCTGATTCCCGCAAGCGCGATCGTCTGAGCACAGGAGAACTCACCATGCATTCCGTGCCTTCCTCTACCGATACTCCGTCGCGCAAAGTGCGGGGTGACTGGACACCGATCAACTATGACCTGCGTGACACCTGGTTTCCGGTCTCCCATAGTCGCGACCTCAGTGCCCAGCCAATTCGTCGAATCATTCATGCCCAACCCTATTACCTGTGGCGGGAAAACGGGCAGCCGAGAGCAGCTGAATTCCATCCCTATCGTCTGCGTGAAAATACGTGCGTGCTGACGGCATTCACTGGCGGCAGCGGGTTTTATCCGCTGGTCGAGCGTTACGGCTACATTTGGGTCTGGTACGGCAACCCGGATGCCGCCGATACATTGCTGCTGCCGCATATCCCGTTCCTGCCGCAAGACGGCAGTCTTCCTGGCTACACCCAGCGCACCGTGCGATTCGATGCGACCTCTGCGCTCTCTGTAGAAAACCTGATTGACCTGACCCACGCCGATTTCCTGCATGCCAATACCATCGGCGACGGCATCAGCGAGTCGGACGAGGTCGAGGTGCAATGGACCTCTGAAACGGTGACCCGCACCCGTACAGTCGCACAAAAATCAGTGGCGCCGATCATGCGTTGGGTCGGCGGGGTGCGCGCCAAGTACCAGGATTTTCGCGCGGTGCTGCACATCCATTTGCGCAGTAATGTGTGCATCTCCTACCCGCGATTTCGTCCCGGTTATGACGTTCCTAACTTGCAACCGTTCTTGCCGGTGGGCAAGCATCGCTCGCGCTGTGACGTCACGTTCAATACCACCGCTGCACCGTCACCGTTTCGCTACGTGATGCCGCGCATCAACTACATCATCCAGCCCCAGGACAACTCGGTGGTGCGTCCGCAAAATCAGCGCTATTTCGAGACCGATGAGCGACGTGACCTGCATTCGCGTTTCGATACCCCAGGTACTCGTTATCGCTACCAGATGGAACAACTGGTCGAACGCCAGCGCGCCGGTCAGTTCGCCTACGGCAGCGATGCTGAACCCGGACGCGATATCAGCACGTTGTTGGGCATGAAAGACTGACCCCATCACGCAAGGAGTACGGCTATGGATCTGGGCATTGGCGGGCGCATGGCGGTGGTATGCGCGTCTTCACGAGGGCTTGGCAAAGCCTGTGCGCTGGCATTGGCGCAGGAGGGTTGCGAGATACTGATCAACGGCCGCAATGCCGAGACCCTGGCGCAAACCGCGCAGGACATTTTTCTCGGCACTGGCCGGCTGCCCCGCACGGTGGTGGCGGATCTGTCCACCTCTGCCGGGCGTGCGACATTGTTGGCCGCGTGCCCGGTAGTCGACATTCTGGTGACCAACAACGGCGGCCCAGAGCCGGGTCGTCTGGAGGATTGGGATCACGCGGCCTGGATGGCGGCCATTGAGGCCAACATGCTCTCAGGCATTCTGCTTATCCAGGCTGTGATCGGCGGTATGCGGGCGCGAGGTTTCGGCCGCATCGTCAATATCACCTCGGCGATGGTCAAGTCACCGCGTTTGCCGTTGGGTTTGTCCACCGCTGCACGTGCCGGGCTGACCGCTTTTTGCAAAGCTCTGTCGGTCGAAGTGGCACGGGACAATGTAACGATCAACAATCTGCTGCCGGAGCGCATTGAGACGGACCGTCTGCGCTTTATGACCGAGCAGCTGGCGGGGCTTCGCCAGCTCAGTTTTGAGCAAGCACGGGTGGAAATGCTCAAGCCGATAGCGGCGCGACGATTTGGCCAGCCGAGCGAATTGGCAGCCGCCTGCGCATTTCTCTGTTCGGCGCAAGCCGGCTATATCACCGGGCAAAATTTGCAGATCGACGGCGGCAGTTATGCTGGATTGATTTAGCTTCCCCGGCGTTCCTTCCAGTCGGCGGGCAGCACTTCGCTGGCGTCGAAATCCAACTCCACTTCAACCCCATTGGGGTCCTGCATGAACAGCTGCCACGTGCGATCGGCGCCGGGAGCACGGATCACCTTGAATCGCACGCCGTGCTCATCCAGGTGCGTCCACATTTTCTGCAAGCCCTGGGCATGAAACGCCATATGGTCGAGCACGCCACGTCGCGGCTCCGGCATTTGTGATACGCCCACCACATGCAGTACGGGCTGTTGCCGGGCGTACAGCCAGAAGCCGGGAACCGGGAAGGGCGGGCGTGGCCCGTCGACCAGACCCAGTACCTCCACGTAGAAATCCCGTGTCGCCTCCAGTTGGTTGGTGACGATGGTGAAGTGGTCCATGCGCAGGATCATCGCAACGCCCCTGATCGGCTTTTAGTGATATTTAGACGAATTGTTATTTGCTGTTCATATTCCTGCTTATGATTCTATATTCGGAATACTAATCTATCTATGGAATTTATCATTGATCGCTTAGGGTAACGCCATGGATTCGTTCTGCAGCTCTGCTGCAAAACGCTAAGCGCAGAAGAAGACAGGTGCTGAATGAGCCAGGCAATCCTCGAAGGAATTCGCGTCATCAGTCTGTGTTCCGGCATTGCCGGCTCTGCCGCTGGCATGCATCTTTGCGAAGCGGGTGCCGAAGTGGTGATGATCGAGCCACCCGCCAACCCCGCCAGAGAGAAACAGGCGCTGTTTGCTGTGCTTAACCGTGGCAAGCGCAGTGTCATCCTCAGTCTGGAAAATCCCCAAGATCGTCAGCAACTAAACTCTCTGCTCGCGAGCGCCGATGTGCTGCTACACGACTTCACACCTTCGGTAGCGCAGGCCCATGGTCTGGCCGACGCGCAACTCGCTGCAGACTTTCCTCGCTTGATTATCTCGGCAATTAGCGGCTGGCCCCAACGGCATGCACTGGCGAATGCCATCCCCTGGGAAACTTTGATCCTGGCGCGCCTTGGCCTGTTGGACGAGCAACCGGCGCATCGCCCCGGCCCGGTATTCGTGCGCATGCCCTTTGCCAATTGGCTGGCCAGCTGGTTGTGCGTGGTTGGGGTGATGGCGCGGTTGCTTGCACGCGAACGTGACGGCTGCGGCGGTATCGCTCATACGAGTTTGGCTCAGGCAGCCTTGGTGCCAATGACCATGCATTGGAACCGCGCGCAAACGCCGACGCAGGCCTTTGCCAAAGGCCTGGATAAACACATTCCTATTCCGTTGCACCAATGCGCTGATGGCCGCTGGTTGCATGTGCATTATTCGCCGGACAAATCCCCGTGGATGGCCGCGGCACTCAGTGAGCTCGGCGAAACCGAAGTGGCTCGCTTGAACGCGCTGTGGCCATCGAGCCATGTGGCGCCAAACTTCGGCGCCAACAAGGCGATCATTGCCACACGGCCGGCACAGGACTGGGTCGAGCATTTCTGGCAGCACGACGTGGCCGCGCAAATTGCCGCTCCCTTTGGCGATATCTACTTCGACGAGCAAGCACGCCTGAATGGTTATGTGGTTGAAGTCGACGATGTGCAATTGGGCAAGACCCTGCAACCAGGCCCTGCCTGGCAGGTGCAGCCACCCGCACGAGTTGGCGGTAGCGCACCTCTGGCAGGTGAGGGGAACGCCGGACTGTCAGGCGCCGATGCTGTGATCCCTTCGCAAGTGCCCAGGTCGAGCCCGGCGCCCTTGCCTCCGCTGCACGGTCTGAAAGTACTGGATCTGGGCGCCTACCTGGCCGGGCCGTTTGCTTGCATGCTTCTGGCGGACCTCGGCGCCGAAGTCATTAAAGTCGAAGCGCCCAAAGGCGATGCCATGCGCCGCCTGGAGCGGATTTTCAGCGGCACCCAGCGTGGCAAGTTGGGGGTAGCGCTGCAGTTGGGCGATCAGCAAACCGAGCCCGCCGTAGAAACGTTGGCCCGTTGGGCCGATGTTGTTCACCACAACATGCGGCTGCCGGCCGCACGCAAACTCAAGGTCGACTACGAGAGCCTCAAAGTGCTCAACCCGCAGCTGGTGTATTGCCATGTCAGTGCCTACGGACCGACCGGACCGCGCGCGGATTGGCCGGGTTTTGACCAATTGATGCAGGCTTCCTGCGGCTGGGAGAGGGAGCAGGGCGGGGAGGGGCAGGCGCCGATGTGGCTGCGTTTTGGCGTGGGCGATTTCTTTGCCGGTTTATCCTCGCTCTATGCCTTGCTGCTGGGATTGTACGAGCGCAACCGCAGTGGCGTCGGGCAAATGGTCAGCTCGTCATTGTTGGGCGCTACGTTGCTATCGATGAGCGAAGCGGTGGTGCTTGAAGACGGCAGCCTGACCCCAATCGAACATATGGATGCGCAACAGACTGGTGTGAGTGACGCACACCGTTTGTATCTATGTAGCGATGCCTGGCTGGTGGTGGCAGCGCTGCAACCGGATGAGGTGCAGCGTTTCAAGGCGCTCATGGGTGATCAGCCCGAAACCTGGTTTGCAGGTCTTACCCGGCAAGCGGCGCTCGCAGCATTGGCTGAAGTGCAAGTTCCTGCGCAGGCCGTCCTGGAGGCGCAGATGGATGCCTTTCTCGACAGCCCCGAACACGCCGCCGCGGGTCTGCACGCGCATTACTCACATGCTGTTTACGGCGACTTGCAACAGATCGGCGCGTTCTGGGATTTCGGCAACTTGCCGTTATCGCTGCAGCGCCCACCGCCCGCCCTCGGCCAACATACCCGGCAAGTTCTGGAAGGCCTCGGCTTTACCGGCAGCGAGCTCGAACGATTGGCCTCGGCTGGCCTGGTGGCGCTGTAACGGTGGGCCTATTGGCCGGCAGCATTTTTCGACAAGCACAAGGAATACCCATGTACGAGTTGGATTTCAGCGGTAAAACCGTGCTGGTAGTCGGCGGGTCCAGTGGCATCGGCAATGGCATTGCGCAGAACTTTCGCCAGCGCGGTGCCGAAGTGCATGTCTGGGGTACGCGTGCCTCGGCGGCGGCCTATCACGACTCACCCGACTCTAACCTTGAAGGCTTGCATTACGCGCAGGTCGACGTCGCGGATGCAGCGTTGATCGAAGCGGTCTGTGTGCCATTCACCCGTCTGGATGTGTTGGTGCAAGCGCAAGGCACGGTGCTCTACGACCGTCAGGAATTCCTCGCTGAGGGCTTCAAGCGCGTGCTCGACATCAACCTCACCAGCCTGATGGTCTGCGCGCAGAAATTTCACCCGCTGCTGATGGAAGCCAAGGGTTCGATGATCACGGTCAGTTCGGCAGCAGCGTTCCATTCTACCCGTGGCAACCCTGCCTACAACGCCTCGAAAACCGGCGCTTTCGGGCTGACTCGCACCTTGGCCGAAGCCTGGGCTCGTGATGGTATCCGGGTGAATGGCATTGCCCCGGGGCTGGTGGAAACCAAGCTGACACGGGTGACCACCAGCAACCCGAAACGCCTGGAAGGTGCGCTGCGCGCCATTCCTCAAGGGCGCCTCGGCACGCCTCAGGACATGGCTAATGTGGCTCTGTTTCTCGCCTCGCCGCTGGCCAGCTATGTGCTCGGCCAAACCCTATTGGTCGACGGCGGCATGCTGCTGGCCTGATCGCTATTTGCTAGGAGAAACACCATGGCCTGGGACTTTCAGACCGACCCCGAGATTCAAGTGGAACTGGATTGGATCGAGCAGTTCGTGCGTGAGGAAGTCGAGCCTCTCGACCACGTGTTGGGCAGCCCGTGGAATATCCACGACCCGCTGTTCAAGCAACTGGTCAAACCGTTGCAAGCGCAGGTGAAGGCGCGCAACTTGTGGGCTTGTCACCTGGGCCCGGAACTGGGCGGGGCAGGGTATGGCCAGGTGCGCCTTGCGTTGATCAATGAAATTCTCGGCCGCTCGCTGTTCGGACCGATTGTGTTTGGTTGTCAGGCACCGGACTCCGGTAACGGTGAAATCCTCGCCCATTACGGCACGCCGGCGCAGAAGCAGCGCTACCTGCAACCCTTGCTCGACGGCGATATCGTGTCCTGCTTCGCCATGACCGAACCCCAAGGCGGCGCGGACCCTGCGGTGTTCACCACCGAAGCGGTGCGTGAGGGTGATGACTGGCTGCTGAGCGGCGAAAAATGGTTTGCCTCCAATGCCCGCTACGCCGCGTTCTATATCGTGATGGCGGTCACCGATAAAAACGTGTCGGTGTATGAAGGCATGTCGATGTTTATTGTTGCCGCCGATGCTCCGGGGGTGAGCATTATCCGCAACGTCGGTATCGCCGATGACCCGGCCGCAACCCATGCCTACCTGTCGTTCGACAAGGTGCGAGTGCCTGCTGGCGACATGCTCGGCGCGCCCGGTCAGGCGTTTGTCGTGGCCCAGGTACGACTGGGTGGCGGCCGCGTGCACCATGCGATGCGGGTGATTGGCCAAGCGCAGAAAGCCCTGGATGCACTCTGTGAACGATCCCTGTCGCGTAGTACCCAGGGCAGCCGCCTGGCGGACAAGCAGATGGTCCAGGAAAAAATTGCCGACTCGTGGATCGAGCTCGAACAATTTCGTTTGCTGGTCATGCGCACGGCATGGCGCATCGACCAGTATCAGGACTACAAACGGGTACGCAAAGACATCGCTGCGGTGAAAGCCGCCATGCCCAAGGTGCTGCATGACATCGCCGCGCGCGCCCTGCATGTACATGGCTCGTTAGGGGTAAGCGAAGAAATGCCGTTTACCGGGTACATCGTCCGCTCCTTCCAGATGGGGCTGGCCGACGGGCCCACCGAAGTGCACAAAATCACGGTCGCCAAACAACTGCTACGCGATTATCAACCCTGCGACGAACTGTTCCCCGATTACCACCGGCCCACCGCGGCGGCCCGAGCCCGGGAAAAATACGCCGATGCATTGGCCAGTCTGGGCGAGTACGACGCATGAACGACTGGCAGGATCTGGTCGAACTCGAGCGCCTGGCTCTATGGATGGACTCAAAGGGTCTGGAAAGTGGCTCCATCGAGGCCCCACTGCGATTAACCGGAGGCACTCAGAATCTGTTGCTGCGCTTTCGGCGTGGCACGCGCGAATTCGTATTGCGTCGGCCTTCCAGGGAGTTGCGCGAAGTCGGCAGTAAAACCATTGCCCGTGAAGCACGGTTGCTCAAAGCGTTGGCCGGATCGCCGGTGCCCCATGCCGGCCTGATAGCCGACTGCGCCGACCAAGACGTTCTGGGCGCCAGTTTCTATTTGATGGAACCAGTACAGGGCTTCAATCCCAACTGCGCGGCAGGTTTGCCGACGCCGCACGCGCAGCAGCCAGCAATGCGCCGACGTATGGGGCTGGCCATGGTGGACGCGTTATTGCGTCTGGGAGAAATCGACTATCAGGCGGTGGGCCTGGGGGATTTTGGGCGGCCCGAAGGTTTTCATCAACGCCAGGTCTCACGTTGGCTGGCGCAACTGGACAGCGTCAAAGACTACCCCGGTTGGCCGGGCGCGAGCGGTCTGCCGGGACTTGCCCGGTTGGCCAACTGGTTGAGCGAGCATTACCCGACGCAGTTCCAGACCGGTATCCAGCATGGTGACTTTCACTTGTCCAACGTCATGTTTCGCCACGACAGCGCGGAACTGGCCGCAGTTGTCGATTGGGAGCTGGCGACCATCGGCGATCCGTTGCTCGACCTTGCCTGGCTGGTAGTCACCTGGCCCGGTGCTGATGGTCGTGGTGCCGGCACCATTGAAGTTCGCCCCTGGGAAGGCTTTTGCAGCAGCGACGAACTGGTCGCCCATTACCGCGCCGGCAGCTCGCGCTCGTTGGCGGACTTCACCTGGTACCTGGTGTTGGCCGGCTTCAAGCTCGGCATCTTTCTCGAAGTCAGTTACGCCCGTGCGTGTGCGGGCAAAGCCTCGATGGTCTCGGGTGAAAAACACCACGCCTCAGCGTTGCGTCTGTTCGCTACGGCGTTGCAGCGCATCGATCAAACAGTCTGATATCAGAGGAACAGCCCATGCAGCTGGCCGGTAAACGCATCATCGTCACGGGGGGCGCCAGGGGTATTGGCGCGGCAGTGGTCAAAGCATTTGTGGAGGAGGGAGCCTATGTCGTCAGCCTCGACCTGGGCGAAGCCGCCTCGATGACGGGGGACGGTGGCGGGTGGGCGCATACACGAGTCTGCGATATCGCTGACAGCCAATCCGTGGACGCCGCTTTCGCCTGGGCCAACGAACGGCTCAATGGTCTGGATGTGCTGGTACATGCTGCGGGTATCGCGCCGAATGCCAGTGCCGACAGCATCACGCTGGACGAGTGGGAAAAAGTCTTTGCGGTGAATACCCGTGGCACATTCCTGACCAACCGCGCGGCCTATGAGCTGCTGAAGGGCAGCGGTGGGCGGATCATCAACTTCGCCTCTGGGGCAGGCGTCATCGGACAGCCCGGCAAAGCCCATTACGCGGCCAGCAAGGGGGCCGTGCTGGCGTGGACGCGCACGGTGGCGCGGGAGTGGGGCCCATTGGGCATTACCGTCAACGCTATCGCCCCGGCGATGTGGACGCCGATGTACGAGGCGACTCGCGCGAGCATGAGCGCCGAACAACTGCAGCAGCACGATGCGTACATGGCAGGGCAAGTGCCCATCGGCGGACAACTGGGTGAACCGGCCCGGGATCTGGCGCCAGTGCTGGTATTTCTTGCCGGAGAAGGTTCTCGATTTGTCACCGGGCAGACGCTGATGATTGACGGCGGGATGCTGATGCTCAGTTGAGTTGAAGGTGGGGCGCCTGGCGCCTCGCCTAGCGGCTGCGGATCAGCTGCAAAAATTCCTGACGGGTGTTGTACGACTCGCGGAAGGCGCCAAGCATCACTGAAGTACTCATCACCGAGTTCTGCTTCTCCACACCTCGCATCATCATGCACATGTGTTTCGCCTCGATCACCACGGCCACCCCGGCGGCATTGGTGACCTGGGCGATTGCATCGGCAATCTGCCGGGTGAGGTTTTCCTGGATCTGCAGGCGGCGGGCAAACATGTCGATAATTCGCGCGACCTTCGACAATCCGAGCACTTTGCCTGTCGGTATGTAGGCAACATGAGCCTTGCCAATAAATGGCAAGAGATGATGTTCACACAGCGAATACAATTCGATTTCACGAACGATGACCATCTCATCGTTATCCGACTCGAACAGTGCTCCGTTGACGATCTCTTCCAGCGTTTGCCGGTAGCCATGGCAAAGATAACGCATGGCTTTCGCTGCACGTTCCGGAGTCTTGAGCAGGCCTTCACGCTGTGGGTCTTCACCGACGTGCTGGAGAATTTCCCGATAATTTTTCGTCATTTCTTCGTTCATCGATCGACCTTATTGTTAGTGATGTAAGGGGAGCAGCTAAGCCAGCGGCCTGCTCAAACCGGTCAGCACCATGCTGGTAAACAGACTCGTCAGACTTTCCAGAGGAGGCCGCGCATCCTGCGGGTAACCGGCTACCACGCCATCGAGCAATGCTTGCATGCCCAGCGCCATCGGTGCGCGCTGGCCGGCCGGCAATCCACAACGGCTGAGGATGTTTTCCAGGTCCCGGGTGCGGGTGTCGCGCAGTTGCTCGACGCGTTCGCGCTGCTCCAGGCTGAGGCTGCGAAATTCCATGCGCGTCAGCGTGTGGCGCTGATCGTGCAAGCTGTTGAACTGCAGGTGCACACGTACAAAACGTTGCAGTTGCAGCCGACCCTCAGCATGACGCGCGACCTTGGTTTGCAGTAACGCCAGAAGATCGCTTTCATGCGTCTCGATCAGTTCGAACAGCAGCGCCTGCTTGCTTTCAATGTGGTTGTACAGCGATCCCGGCTGCAAATGCATTGCGGCTGCCAATTGGCGCAGGCTGACACTTTCGAATCCATGCTCGGCAAATAATCTGAGCGCCGTGTGGTACAGCAATTCGTGGGTTCCGACATCGCCATCCGGCTGCCCATGCCAGCGCGGCTGAGGGCCGGCGGCCGTTGCGGGGCGGGCGCCAATCATGGACGTTCCAGCAACAGGGCGACGCCCTGGCCGCCGCCAATGCATAAGGTCGCCAGGCCTTTTTTCGCGTCGCGCTTGAACATTTCGTGCAGCAGCGTGACCAGCACACGACAACCCGAAGCGCCAATCGGGTGACCGAGGGCAATGGCGCCGCCGTTGACGTTCACTTTGTCAAAATCCCAACCCAGCTCTTTACCCACCGCCAACGACTGGGCAGCGAACGCTTCGTTGGCCTCGATGAGATCGAGTTCAGCCAGGCTCCAACCGGCTTTTGCCAGACACTTGCGACTTGCCGACACCGGCCCGATGCCCATGATCGCCGGGTCTACGCCAGTACACGCACCCGCCTTGATCTTTGCCAGAACGGGCAAGCCCAACTCCCTGGCCTTGTCTTCGCTCATCAACAGCACTGCAGCGGCGCCGTCATTGATTGTCGAGGCGTTGCCGGCGGTGACGCTGCCGTCTTTTCTGAAGGCTGGTTTGAGCCCGGCCAGGCTGACAGCAGTGGTTTGCGCGCGAGGTTGCTCATCCACGGCAAACAGCAGCGGCTCGCCTTTGCGCTGCGCAATCGGCACCGGGGTGATCTCCGCGACAAAACGGCCGGCCTCAATGGCTGCGCTGGCAAGTTGCTGCGAACGCAGGGCATAAGCGTCCTGCTGCTTACGGGTCAGGCTGTGAGCGTCGACCAGATTTTCCGCAGTGATGCCCATGTGGTAGTCGTGGAAGGCGTCGATCAGGCCGTCCTGCAGCAGCGAGTCGGCCAGTTGCGCGTTACCCATGCGCAAGCCGGTGCGCGCTTTGGCCAGCGTGTAGGGAGCCAAGCTCATGTTTTCCATGCCGCCGGCAATCACCACCTCGGCATCGCCACAGCGAATCGCCTGAGCCGCCAGCATCACGGATTTCAACCCGGAGCCGCAGAGCTTGTTCAGGGTCATGGCCGATACGCTATGGGGCAGGCCTGCTTTCAGCGCCACTTGGCGTGCCGGGTTTTGCCCACACCCGGCCGTGAGCACCTGGCCGAAAATCAACTCATCGACCAGGTCGACGTCAATCCCGGTTTTTTTCAGCAACGCCTGGACCACCACGCTGCCCAATTCCACGGCACTGGTGGTGGCCAATGCGCCTTGGAAGGTACCGATGGCGGTGCGGGTGGCGGCGACTATCACGACTTCATGCATGCTGTGCTCCAGTTTTCGGTGGATACGGCGTGGTGCCTTTTCAGGCAACCGACGCCTGCCACACTCGGGCTTACAGTTGGGTAACGGCTATTTTGCTGCCGGCCTGACTGGCATCGTGGAACTGCGCGTTCGAGCCATCGCGCCACCGTTCAAGCAATTGCGCCTGACGCTGTTGGGCGTGAACGAGGTAGCGCTCCTTGACCGGGCCATAACCGCGCACGCTGTCTGGCAGCTGTGCCAGGTCCTGGGCCAGGGTCAGGTTGTCGGCGGTCAAATCCATCAAGACTTCGTCGAGGACACGTTCATAATTGGCCAGCCAGTCACGTTCCACCTTGCGTTCGTGAGTGTGGCCAAACGGATCGGCCCAGGTGTTGCGCAGGAACCGGAACCTAGCCAGCAGCTTGAAGCCTTGCAGCATCCACGGGCCGAAGCTGCGCTTTTTCGGCTCACGGCCGCTGCCGTTATCATTCAGCAGCGGTGGCGCCAGGTGGAAACGCAGGCGGTAGTCGCCCTCGAAGCCAGCCTGGATTTTTTCCAGGAACTGGCCATCGGTAAACAGGCGTGCCACTTCGTATTCATCCTTGATGGCCAGCACTTTGAAGTAATAACGGGCGACGCTTGCCGACAGTTTGCCCGGTTGCCCGAGCAGCGCCGTTTCCGCTTTCATGAATTGCTCGACTCGTTGCCGGTAACGTTGGGCATAAGCCTTATTCTGGTACGCCGTGAGAAATGCCATGCGTCGTGCCAGTGTTTCTTCCAGGCTTTGCGACAGCAAGCGATCTGTGTTCTGCACTTTACCTGCTTCCAGTTTGCGCAAGACCCGTGGCAAGTCTTCGGCACTGCGCCGGCCCCAGGCAAAGGCGGCGAGGTTGAAGGGCACCGCAGTGCCATTCAGTTCGATAGCCTGCAGCAGCGCGGCTTCGCCCACCGGTAACCAGCCTTTCTGGTAGGCGTAGCCGAGCATGAAGGTGTTGGTGGCAATCGAATCGCCCGTCAATGCCGTGGCGATTTTGCTCGCGTCGACAAAGTCCGCCTGGGCATGGCCAACCGCTTCGGCGATTTGTGCCGACATGTTGTGGGTGTGGAATTTCGGGTCCGGGTGCTTCAGCAAATCTCCGCTTTCCGCCTGTTGGGCGAAGGTCCGCACGAATGCGCTGGTGATGGTTTCTTCACTGTTGATCAGCGCATGGGTAACGCCTTGACGCAGCTTGGACAAGGTTTCGGTATTGGCACTGACCACCAGATCGCAGCCTAACAGCAAGGCTGCTTCACCTTCGGCAATACGGGGTGCGAACAATTGATCCTGGTGCGCGGCAATGCGGATGTGCGACCACACCGCGCCGCCTTTTTGCGCCATGCCGGCCATGTCCAGATTGAGCGTGCCTTTGCCTTCGATAAACGCTGCCATTCCTAGCAAGGCGCCGATGGTCACCACGCCGGTGCCACCCACGCCGGTCACCAGAATGCTGTAGGGCTCATCCAGCGTAACGGTTGATGGCGTGGGCAATGCCCATAATTCATCCGCTTTGGCTGCCAGCGCTTTGGGTTTGCGCAACGAGCCCCCTTCGACCGTGACGAAACTCGGGCAAAAGCCGTTAAGGCAGGTGAAATCTTTGTTGCACGAGGACTGGTCGATTTCCCGTTTGCGGCCGAACTCGGTTTCCACCGCCACCACCGACATGCAGTTGGATTTGCTGCTGCAATCGCCACAGCCTTCACACACCGCTTCGTTGATCACAACCCGGCGTGCCGGGTCCGGGAACTTGCCGCGCTTGCGACGCCGACGTTTTTCCGCAGCGCAGGTCTGGTCATAGATGATTGCGGATACGCCTTGGAACTGGCGCAGCTGTTCCTGCACTTCGTCCATCTGGTCGCGACGCAGCACCGGCACGCCGTCTGCCAGTTCATGGATGTGCTGATATTTCTCGACATCTTCGCTGACCACCACCACACGCTGCACGCCTTCGGCAACGAGTTGCCGGCTGATTTGCGCCACGCTGAGGCTGCCGTCCACCGGTTGGCCGCCGGTCATGGCCACGGCGTCGTTGTAGAGAATCTTGTAGGTGATCTGCACCTTGGCCGCGATGGCAGCCCGAATCGCGAGAATGCCGGAGTGGAAATAGGTTCCGTCACCGAGGTTGGCGAACACATGTTGAGTAGTGGTGAACGGTGCCTGGCCGATCCACGTCACGCCTTCGCCGCCCATCTGACTGAAAGTCTGGGTTTGCGGGTAGATCCAGGCGGCCATGTAATGGCAGCCAATGCCCGCCAGTGCGCGACTGCCCTGCGGGACTTTGGTCGATGTATTATGCGGGCAACCGGAACAGTAGTGGGGCACGCGTTCCATCAGGTTACTGAATTGGTCTTTGCTAGCCAGTTGCGCATCCAGCACGGCCAGGCGCACTTGCAGCGGGCCACTTTGGTGCAGACGCAGAATACGCTTGGCCAGCGCACGGGCGATCATCGCCGGGGTCAGGTCGTTGATGGCTGGTAGCAACCAACCCGTGTGCGGCAGGCTCCACTCACCCTTGTCGTCAAACTTGCCGACGATGCGCGGGCGTACGTCCTCGCGCCAGTTGTAGAGTTCTTCTTTCAACTGGTATTCGATCATGTGGCGTTTTTCTTCCACCACCACGATTTCTTCCAGGCCCTCGGCAAACTGCCGGACGCCTTCAGCCTCCAGCGGCCAAACCATGCCGACCTTGTAGACCCGCAGGCCAATCTGCTGGGCGAGTGATTCGTCGATGCCGAGGATTTTCAGTGCCTGGCAAACGTCGAGGTACGATTTGCCTGACGTGATGATGCCGATGCGCGCTTTCGCTGAGTCCATCACGACACGGTCGAGGCGGTTGGCCCGGGCATAGGCGAGGGCAGCATATAGCTTGTGTTCCAGCAGGCGCTGTTCCTGTGCCAGGGGCGGGTCTGGCCAACGGATATTCAAGCCACCTTCGGGCAGCGGGATATCGGGAATGATCGGTTGTACGCGATGAATGTCGATGTCGACGACGGCCGCGCTCTCTACGGTGTCGGCCACCGCTTTGAGGGCGACCCAGCAGCCGGAATAGCGCGACATGGCCCAGCCATGCATGCCGTAGTCGAGGTATTCCTGCACCCCCGATGGCGCCAGCACCGGCATCATCACCGCTTTGAAAATGTGCTCGGTCTGGTGCGGTAGTGAGGAGGAGCGCGCGCCATGGTCATCTCCGGCAATGGCCAGCACACCGCCAAATTGCGAGGTGCCGGCGGCGTTGGCGTGGCGGAACACATCGCCGCAGCGGTCGACGCCCGGCCCCTTGCCGTACCACATGCCAAACACGCCATCGTAGGTGGCGCCTTCGAAGAGATTGACCTGTTGCGTACCCCAGATTGAGGTAGCAGCGAGGTCTTCGTTCATGCCTGGATGGAACACCGTGTGGTGTTCCTTGAGGTAGTCGCGCGCCTTCCACAATGCCTGGTCAAAACCACCCAGCGGCGAGCCACGGTATCCGGAAATAAACCCGGCGGTGTTCAGACCATTGGCCAGATCGCGTTGGCGCTGCATCAGTGGCAGACGCACCAGCGCCTGAATGCCGGTGAGCAAGATTTTTCCAGTGTGCTGGACGTATTTGTCATCCAGAGATGGGGGCACACTCATGTTCATCCTCCAGGCTTTATTGTCATGGCGGCGCCAGGAGAGCGGCGTTGCCTAGTTATTGGCTGGAGTCTAGGGAGCGGTTTTGCCATCGTAAAATCACAAAAACAATGGGGCGGTATCGGTTATTCAAATACCGGTATGCACACTGTTCTTCACGCTGTTGTAGATAAAGCCGGTTACCGGTCTGGTGTCATTTTCACCTTGTTTCTGGCTTGATATCCCCACAGAAAATATCCACGTTGCCATCGGCCGGTGTGGTCCTTACCACTAAGTAATATCCACCAGAAAGCAGCTCTGACAGCGCCACTGGCGCACTTCGTGAATAGGTCCAGCCGCGCGTTGCAGAAATGCGATTGGTATTGATCCGGTCATTCATTGCATAGGCGACAGACCCGGGCCGCTCGCAGCTGCCTTTGTTGATAAACGTGTAGAGATTCAAGGGCCGAAGAGTGCCGCTTGGAACTCCACTGACGACAAAGGAAAACGCTGTCTCATTGCCCTGAACGGCCAGCGTTGTATTGGCGATCTGACCGCCGTTGCGTGGTGTAGCGTTCAAGGGAACAGTCACTGTCTGGCTTGATGAATTCGTACAGCCGACGATTATCGCAGCGGCTAGGAGTGCCGCTGTCTGGGTTCCCGATTTCATGGTCACCTCCTGTACTCAAAAAAGCACAATCCAGGGCCTTTGAGTATAGGTCGGGAGTATTTGACCAATACCAAAATGCATTTCAGCAATACTCCCAATCGTTGTCTCAAACCTCCCCGTCCCGTCTACTTCAGTCCATACCGAAAGCCCACGGATCAGCGCTCATTGGCGCGGTCCAGACGGCCCAACGCTTCGGCTGCCAACAACAATAAAAAAGTAATGGGAGTGTTGATGATCGACGCAAAGCTAAAGCCGTTAAGCCTGGCTGTCTGGTTCAGCGTGACCGGGTGTGCCTTGACTGTTGGCGCTGTGCAGGCCGCCGAGTTTGATACCGGCAATCCGGACTGGACCGCGCGCTGGGACAACACCGTGCGTTACAACCTGGGCATACGGGCCGAGGGGCGCGACTCCGCGTTGGCCAATAACGCCAGCTACGACGAGTCCGACGCCAAGTTTGATCGGGGCGATGTGGTGACCAATCGGGTCGATGTGATGAGCGAAATGGAGGTCGCGTACAAGCAGTACAACGGTTTTCGCATCAGCGGCGCGGGCTGGTACGACCAGGCTTACGAAAACACCGACGTCGAAACCAGCCCCGGCAATGTCTACTACCCCGGTGCGTTTCCCGGTACGAGCACGCCGAGCTACAACAACGGTAAATACTCCAGCTTCACCAAGCGCTATCACCGTGGCCCTAGCGGCGAGTTACTGGACGCCTTTGCGTTTACCCGCTTCGATCTCGGCGAGATTCCGGTCAGCGTGCGTGCCGGCCGGCATACCGTGTACTGGGGCAACGGCCTGCTGATTGCCGGGCATGCGGTGTCCTACTCGCAAGCACCGTTGGATGGGCGCAAAGCGGTAAGCAACCCAGGAACCGAGACCCGTGAAATCTTCCTGCCGTTGACGCAGATTTCAACCCAGGCTCAGGTCACCGACAAGTTGTCGCTGGCAGCGCAATACTTCTTCGAATGGGACACCACGCGCGCACCTGAAGGCGGTACCTATCTGGCTTCCGCCGACGTCGCCCTGGAAGGGCCGGACCGTTTGCCGTTGTTCAGCGGTGTTTCGCGGCCGTTGATTGACCCGGTCAAACCCAAGGACAGGGGCAACTGGGGCGTGATGGGCACCTATAGCTTCGACTTCCTGCATTCGGAGGTCAGCGCGTTCTATCGCGAATTCGATGACTACAACCCGTGGGGCCTGCAAGTGGCACCGACTTTCGCCCGTTACGTGTACGCCGAGAACGTCAAGCTCTATGGCCTGGGTTACTCCGCAGGTCCGGTGCTGGGTGGCGGCTCCCTTGGCGTAGACCTGTCGTATCGCCAGAACACCTCGTTGGTCTCCAGCAACATCAGCACTGCCGACAACCAGGGCGCTCGCGGTGACACCTGGCACATGGTGGTCAACGGCCTGTGGTTGCTGCCGCGCACTGATTACTTCGACACCGGCAGCCTGATCACCGAAATGGCGTTCAGTCATGTGCAACGGGTGACCAAGCACGAGGAACTGTTCAAAGGCGAGGGCTATGGCGGCTGCCCGGAGGGGCAGGACAAGCACTACGGCTGCGCCACCAAAAATTATGTCGGCCTGGCCGTGAGCTTTGCACCGCAATGGCTGGGGGTGTTCCCCGGCTGGAACATTTCCACCCCGATGAGCGTGGATTACGGCGTCAGCGGCAATGCCGCAACGGGCGGGGGCAACGAAGGCAAATACACCTGGAAAGCCGGGGTCAAGGGCACCTACGACGAGCGTACTGACGTGACCCTGTCGTACATCGGGTACGGCAGCGAACGCAAATATGGCGATATTGCCGGTGTCGGCAAAACAGTCGTCGGGGGAACCGGCGACGTTGGCCTGACCGACCGCAATTGGGTCTCGCTGACGGTCAGTACCGCGTTCTGAACCGCCCTGAACTGCACTGCAGTGATCACCGGACTCGGCGATCACCCATCTGAATGGAGAACGTAATGACGGTCAATTCTTATGCGATAGGCCTGGTGGCCATTGCTCTGACGGGGGCGACAGTCGCTGATGACACCTCTACCGCAGCCGATCTGGGCGGCAGACTCACGCCGTTCGGGGCGATTGTCGCGGGCAATGCCGCTGGCACCATTCCGGCCTACGACGGTGGTTTAAAAGTCCCGGCCGGGCTGGTCCCAGGCGACGGCAACTGGCCCAACCCGTTTGCCGATGAAAAGCCACGCTTGCGCATTACCGCAGCCAACGCCGATCAGTACGCCGACCAACTGGCAGCCGGACAACTGCAATTGCTCAAGCAGAACCCCGACACCTATTACCTTGAGGTGTACCCCACCCACCGGACAGCAACCTTTCCGGCGAATTTTCTTGCTGCCACCCAGCGCAATGCTGGCCGCAAGGACTGCAAGACCGAGAACGACGGTCTGTCGATCAGCGAAGGCTGCCGGGGCGGTCTGCCGTTCCCACTGCCGCGAGATGGCCGGGAACTGATGTGGAACTACATCCTGAACTACCAGGGTGTGAATGGCTGGGACTGGAACCACAGTGCCTATGTCGTCAATGAGGGTCATGCGACGTTGACCAATACCAACCGGTCCACCGGCGAAAAACCCTTCTACCAGATGGACGTTCCCGGGCGTGATCCGAAAATCGCCCAACGTATATGGTCGCGCATCGTTGCGCCGGCCCGTACGGCCGGGCAGGCATCCGGGTATTGGGATTACCTCGACCCGGTCGCTGACTCTCGATATGCCTGGAGCTACAGCACCGGCCAGCGCCGCGTGCGCAAGGCTCCGGAATTCAACTACGACACCCCCAACTCGGCGTTCGGCGGGGTCGCGTTCTACGACGAAATCTTCCTGTTCTCCGGAAAGATGGACCGTTTCGACTGGAAGCTGGTGGGCAAGAAGGAAATGTTCATTCCCTACAGCAACTACACGCTGAAGTGGGGTTGCGACATGGACAAGAAACTCATGCCCAAACACATCAACCCCGCCTGTGAACGCTGGGAGCTGCACCGTGTCTGGGTGGTGGAAGCGACCCGCAAGGACGGCGTCCGCCACGCGCAGAAAAAACGTCGCTACTACATCGACGAGGACACCTTTGGTGCTGCGGTCTACGACGCCTGGGACGACAGCGGCGCACTGTTCCGTACCGGCTCGCAATACAACATCGAGGCCTATGGCATTCCCAATAACCCGCAACAGGATTCCTACTCGTTGTACGACTTCACCCGTGACCAGTACGGCATGTTCGGCAACGGCCCGACGCGCTACCGCCAGGAACCGGTCGCCGAGCGTGAAGCCAATCCGCAGACCATCGCCGGTGGCCAGACCCGCTGACCTCATGCTCCTTTTCGGCGCTCGTCACGGGCGCCGATTTTTTTATCCGTCCCGAGACCCTTTTATGAGCGAGATTGTGCAACGTTTAGACGGCAAGGTCTGCGTGATCACCGGCGCCGGCAGTGGCATCGGCCGCGCCTCGGCACTGCGTTTTGCCCGGGAGGGCGCCACGGTAGTGGTCACCGACCTTTTCGCCGAATCGGCGCAGGCCGTGGCAGCTGAAATAGGCGCCAAGGCAATGGCCATGCAAGTGGATGTTGGTGAGGAAGACGCCTTGCGGCAGATGGTCGAGCAGACCGTCGAGACCTTCGGTCGTATCGACGTATTGTTCAATAACGCCGTGTACAGAAACCCGGCCACAACCCGCGATATCGACTTCATCAACTTCAACACCGAGCTGTTCCACAACTGCATGCGGGTCAACGTGTTGGGCGGCGTGCTGGCGTGCAAATACGCCTTGCCGCACATGCTCGCCCAGGGCAGCGGTTCGATTCTGTTCACCTCGTCCACCAGCTCGATTGCCGGCGAAATTTCTCAGTTCAGCTACGGCGCCTCCAAGGCCGCGCTCAACTGGTACGTGCAAAGCATTGCCGCCACCTTTGGCAAACGCGGCATTCGTTGCAACGGCATCCTGCCGGGAGTGATTCGCACGCCAGCCATGGAAAGTTGGGCCAACGAGGCGATGAAGTCGGCCTTTCTCGACCTGCAAAACGTACCGCAACTGGGCGAGCCGGAAGACATCGCCGCCATGGCCGCTTTCCTCGCCAGCGACGACGCCGCCTACGTCAACGGCACGCTGATGCGCGTGGACGGCGGCATGAGTTGCGGCACGCCGATGGTGCCGGTGGTGCGCAATTTCCTGTTGCCCCAGGCCTCGGTCTGATCCCGATCCATTCACTGCACTGGAGCCCGTTTTATGGCACTCGAACAGGAACGCTTCATCCTCGACATGCTGGCCGCCTGGGGCGATGGCCGCGACGGCAGCCGCCCCGATATCGAACGCATTATGGCCACCTTCGCCGACGACGCCATCTGGCAACTGTGGGTGCCCGGTGGTCCTGTGATCCGGGGGCGCGACGCGTTACGCCGGGAGATAGAGCGACAGATGAGTTATGTCACGCATAACCGTTGCACCACGCGCCACATCGTCTCTTCGGAGCGCGTGGTGATGACCGAACGCGACGATTACTGCGTCAACAACGGCGTCCCCATGCCGCACTCGATGGTGGCGGTGTATGAGCTGGACGAACACGGACTGATCTGTGCCTGGCGCGAGTACCTGGACACCGCCGACCTAGCGAAGAAAAAGGGCGTGCCGCTGGAGCAGGTAGGCGGGCCGAACGCTGGTAGCACCAGCACCCATTGAGAGCGGCGCTGGACATCAGCGCCTGAGGAAGACCCCGTATGCCAACAACAATAAATGCGACTGTTGATCCAGTCGAAGAAAAGCTGCGCACCTTTGTCGAAGGGCTGCTGGGCGGGAACATCACGGCCATGCAACGCCTGCTGCGCTGGCGCCCGGCGTGGAACCTTGAACTGCAACGCGATGGCGAAACCCTTCAACTGCATATCCGTGGCGAGCGCGGCGGTGATGTCAGTCCATTCCCGGAGCTGCGCCGGGAGGCGGATATTCTCACCTTGCTTGGTCAGCAAGGCGTGCCGGTGCCGCGTATCTACGGCTTCTGCGAAGACCCGCAAGCGATCGTCATGGAGTTGGTGCCGGGTAGTCGTGACGTCAGCACGGCGAACAGCAATGCCGAACGCCATGCCGTCGCACGCCAATGGGTCGACGCCATGGCGCGCATGCACCAACTGCCGTTGCAACCCTTCATTGCGCAGGGCATTCATCTGCCGATCAGTGCCGAGGACATTACCCTCGCAGGTTTGGAAGCCTATTACCCGCTGTATGCGCGCAATAAAACCAGGCCTCAGCCTCTGGCCGAATTCGCCCTCGGCTGGTTGCGCCGCAATGTGCCACAGCACCGTACCCAGCCTGCTTTCGTTCAGTACGACTCGGGGCAGTACCTGTTCGAGAACGGACAGGTGCAGGGTCTCTACGATTTTGAATTCGCCATGATTGGTGATCCGTTGGCTGACCTGGCTTCGGCGCGGATGCGCGACAATTACGAGCCGCTCGGAGACAGTTTCGCGGACCTGTATCGCTACTATCAGCAAGTGACCGGCGAGCCGGCGGACCCTGATGTCGTACGTTACCACACCGCACTGTTCGCCACCGTCAGCACGATGCAATTCTCGGCATCGGTGGCCACGCCACAACCAGGCGACCCGCACGACATCTACACCGAGTTTGATATCGCGTTGCGCCGGGTAGTGGTGCATGCGCTGGCCGAAGCCATGGGTGTGCCGCTGCAAACGCCAACACTGGAGATTGTCAGCAGCGGCCCGAATGCGCAGTTGCTGACCATGCTCGGCGATGCCCTGGCGCAGGTGGAAGTCGGCAGTGACTTCCAGAAAACCAACCTGCGCGCAGTGAGCAAATTGGTTGAGTACCTGGGCCGTGGCGATGCCATGGAATTGCGTTTGCGCGAGCTGGAACAACAGGAGGCGCAAGTCCTGCTCGACCGCACTTTCAGTGACTACAGCGAGATTGATGCAGCGCTGGAAGCCTTGGTCAAAAGCGCCGGGCCCGAATACGACGAACCCTTGCTGCGCCTGTTCATGGCGCAAATCGAACGACGTGTTCTGGTCTACGGCAGCACCGCCATTGGCGCCTCCGCCAGCCACATCGACCTGCCACCCGTCGCCTGACAGGGTGAAACCTTTCTCGCCCGGTGGCTGGTCGCCGGGCCTTCGTTTTCGGAGTGCTTATGTCTGTTTCTGATGATGCCTTTCTGCATCGCTATGGTCCGTGGGCGGTGATTGCCGGTGGCTCCCATGGAGTGGGCGCGGCGTTTGCCCGTACCCTCGCCGAGCGTGGCCTCAACTGCGTGCTGGTGGCGCGCCGTGGCGGCACCCTGGCGCAATTGAAAGGCGAATTGGAGCAACGTTACGCCATCGAAGTGCTGGTGGTGATCCAGGACCTTTCTCAACCCGATGCCTGTGAGCGTTTGCTCGCAGCTGTCGGTGATCGGCAAGTTGGTCTTTTTATCTACAACGCGGGTGGCGATCCTTACATCACACGCTTTCTCGATACCTCGGCCGAGGACTGGGGCGCCTTGCTGCGCCTCAATTGCTTGACCGTGATGCAATGCAGCCACGCCTTTGGCGCTGCGATGCTGGAGCGCGGGCAGGGCGGCTTGCTGTTGGTCGGTTCCCAGGCAGCCTTGGGGGGAATTCGCAAACTGGCGATGTACACCGCAACCAAGGGCTTTGCCCTGAACCTCGGCGAATCGTTATGGGCGGAGTGGAAAGACCTTGGCGTCGATGTGCTCAACCTGCTCATCGGCACCGTCGACACACCCACCATGCGCGATGCCATGGTCAAACTGAACATTGCCGACGCCCTGACCATGACCTTGCCCAAGGCTGAAGACCTGGCGCTTCTGGCGCTTGAGCAACTGAGTAATGGCCCAACGCTGATTCACCCCGAAGACACCCTTGCCCAAGTCGCGAATGCACCTGGCCCGGCACGCCGTGCTCATGTGCTGAGCAAGAGCGCGGAAGCGGCTGTGTTTATCGGCAACGACTGAGGTCACACACCATGAAAGGCTTTGATAACGCAGAATTCAAGCTCGGTTGGCGAGTATTGATTCTGGCGCTGGTCGGCGTCGCCACCAGTTCCAGCTCGTTGCTGCTGTACAGCTTCAGCTCCATGGTGATTCCGCTGGAACAGGCCATGGGATGGGGCAGGGCGGAGTTGCAGGCGGCAATCACCGCATTGTCGCTGGGCACCATCGTCGCGTCGCAATTGGCCGGCTGGCTCAACTTGCGCTACGGCTTGCGCCGGGTCACGTTGCTGTCGCTGCTGGCGTTGTCCCTGAGTGTCTTCACCCTGACCTGTATCAATGGCTCGATCTGGACCCTCTACCTTGGCTTTTTCCTGGTGCCGCTAGCCGGGCTGGGTACGTTGCAGGTGACCTGGTCGCACCTGGTGAACTTGTGGTTCGAGGACAACCGTGGTCTGGCGCTGGCGATCATCCTCAGTGGCTCCGGACTGGCGGCCATCATGCTGCCGTTGATCACCGCCTGGACGATCAGCCGGTGGAATTGGCAGGCGGGATTCCTCGCGCTGGGCGTGTTGCCGGTACTGCTGGCGTTGCCGTTGGCCTTACGCTGGTTGTTGCCGACTGCCGATGTCAGCGCCCACTCGGCGCAACGCCCCGCCGCCAGTGAACAAACCGGTGGGCTGCTACTGCGCGAGGCGCTGCGCTCATGGCGGTTCTGGGTGTGCAACCTGTCGATGACGTTGGTGGTGTCGTGTGTGGTGGGCATGGTCACCAACATCGTGCCGTTGCTGCAGGACCGTGGACTGAGCGCCCTTCAGGCCAGCCAGATTTTCGCCAGCTTCGGCGTGTCGCTGATTCTTGGCAGGCTGCTGGTGGGTTACCTGATTGACCGGTTGTGGGCGCCCGGTGTTGCCTCTGTGGCGCTGCTGATGCCGGCATTTGCCTGCGGCATTTTTGCCTATGGGGATTCCAGTATTGCGATGTACACCCTCGCCACGTTGTTGGTAGGCGTGGGTGCCGGCGCCGAGTTCGATATCGCTGCCTTCCTCATTGCCCGTTACTTCGGCATGCGCGACTACGGCCGTTTGTTCGGCGCGCACCTGGGCTTGATTACCGCAGGTGCGGCGATCTCGCCGTTACTGTTCGCCGGGCTGTTCAAGCTCACCGGTGGCTACTCGGCCATGCTGCTGTTCAGTTTTATCTGCTTTGTGGTCGGCCCCTTGCTACTCCTGACGTTGGGTGGGTATCCGCGATATCAGTCCGAGCCGTTGGCGGCCAATTGAGTAGGCTGCCGAAGTAAATATGGACAAATAATAGATTAATGTTCAATTATTACTTCAAGTGCAGCCTGACAATAAAACAAACAAGGAGAATGCCATGCGTGCAGCAATCATTTCCGAGCGCAATGCGCCGCCGGTAGTGGGCGAGTTTCGTGATCCGCAGCCGCAAGACGGCTCGGTGCTGATCGATGTCGATACCGCTGGCCTTGGGGGCTGGGATGTACTCGGCGCCTACCGTCTGGGTGTTGAATATCCCTGTGTCATTCGCGGCGAAGGCGTTGGCCGTGCGCCGGATGGCCGCCGGGTGTATTTCGGCGAGCGCTCGGTGTTGCCGTTTGGTGCGTGGGCAGAGCGTACCCTGGTGCCGCAAGCCGAAGTATGGAATGTGCCAGACGACGTGGACGATAAAACCGCGATCAGCATGGGCATCGCCGCGACCGGCGCCATCGTGCCCCTGGAAAAAGCCGCGATTCAGAAGGGTGAGAAGGTGCTGATCCTGGGCGCCACCGGCACTCTGGGTCAGATCGCCCTGCAACTGGCGCGCGGTCTGGGTGCGGGCAAGGTGGTCGGTGCTGCGCGGTCCGGTGAAGCGCTGGGCCGGTTGAAATCGCGAGGTCTTGCCGATGAAGTGGTGACCTTGGGTGGCAGCGATGATGTCGCTGCGCTCAAAGACGCGGCCGATGGTGGATTTGATGTGGTGCTCGATCTCGTGTGCGGTCAACCGATGTTGACGTCCCTGAAAGCGACCAATTGGGGTGCCCGGATCATGACCATTGGCACGGGGGCCGGTCGTCAGCTCAATCTGGATATTGCCGATCTGTTGTTTCGCAACTTGTCGTGCATCGGCACTGGCCAGCGTCCGCCCGCAGACCGTGAACAGATCTGGCTGCGTCTGCTGAAGATCGCCAAAGAGCAGCAGATTCAGGTGGATTACCTGGATTTCACACTCGATCAGGCGGCGCAAGCCTGGGCCGCGCAGGTCAATGGGCCGCACGCCAAAATTACCGCCACGATTCGTCGTTAAGGCCTGTATCGCTGATCGACCTGTGGCGAGGGAGCAAGCTCCCTCGCCACAGGTTCAGTGTCAGCGCTGGCGCTGGTGGCGAAATTCCTCGGGTGTGACACCGAGCTCTTTACGGAATGCGGCACTGAAAGCGGCGGCGTTGTTGAAGCCAGCCTGATAGGCCACCTGTTTGATCAGCAATCGTGGGTCAGCCAATAACGCCACGGCTTTTTGCAAGCGAGTTTGCGCCGCGTACTGGCGCAAGGTCATGCCGGTGGTGTTTTTGCAGCGACTGGACAGGGTCCGCAACGGCAGCTCGCAGGCCCGCGCCAGATGACCCAGAGAGCGGCCTTCGTCACTGGCGCTGTCGAGCAGTTCACGCAGGATGTTGAGTTGCCGGGGGCTGAGTTTTTCAGCGTTGAGTGAATCACTGCTCGCTTCGTCGGGCGCGTCGATAAATTCGCGGCGCAGGTCCAGGGCAATGCTGGTGAGCAGGCACTCGGTGTGCAGTTCGCTGGCGAAGCCGGGGTTGGCCACTTCTTCGGCCAGCCGTTGCAACGAGGCGTGCAAGTAGCCGCTTTGCAGATTGAGCATGGCTGCGCTGACGTTGTCCTGCCAGTTCCAGCGATAGCTGCCCAGGACGCCGAGTGAGGAGGGGTCGAATAGACACACAAGGGCCTTTTGCTCTCCGGCATCGTGACGCAGGTGGAACTCGGTGCCGTGGGGAATGAACAATAGCTTGCCCAGGGGTTGGAATTGGGGCGCACCGTGGCTGGAAAAACCGCCGCAGTTAGGCTTGATCTGCGAGCTGGCAGGTAGCATCAAGCGCAACAGGCAACTGTCGCCGGTTTCTATCAAGGCAGTGCCAGTGTTGGACCATTGCGCGTGTTCAACCCGGATGTCGAAGCCTTGCCTGGCCAATGAAGCTTCTGTCAGGAAATTACCTGACGCTTCACAGTCGTACTCGCTGTAGTGGATCGCGTTCATTTTTCAACCTTCAGCCATTTTTATTATTGGCGCTGAAATTCGAAGGATAACGATACGTCAGGGCAGCTACCCGGTCTCGAGTGTAACCAGCCCGTAGACCGAGCTGTTTCATATATTCAGGCGGCAGGTATCAGAAAATCAGATGACGAAAGGCAAAGATATTTCCATGCGTCAACTTCGCTATTTCGTTGCCGCCGCCGACGCCGGCCAGTTTTCCCAGGCGGCGCTGAAGGCGCATGTATCGCAGTCGGCGATTACTGCGGCGGTGTTGCATCTGGAACAGTCCATGGGCGTCAGCTTGTTCGACCGCTTGCCCCATGGCGTGGCGCTGACCGCTGAAGGCAACAAGTTTTCCCAGCATGCGCGGCACATTCTCGACACGCTGCTGGACGCTCTCAGTGAACCGCTGTTTCTCGGCCACGCCATGCAAGGAACCGTGCGTGTGGGTGCCTCCTACACGGTGCTCGGCTACTTTCTGCCAGCGCTGCTGGCACGCTTCAAACGTAGCTACCCTCAGGTAGAGATCGACCTGATCGACATGGACCGCCAGAGCATTGAAGCAGCCCTGAGCAATGGCGACCTCGACTTGGGCCTGGCGATTGTCTCCAACACGCCTAACTTGCACGGTTTTGCTCACCATGTGCTGATTCGTTCGCGCCGCCAACTCTGGCTGGCAAGTCAGCACCCATTGATGTCTGCCACATCGATCAATCTCGAAGACGTCGCCGAGCATGCCTACATCCTGGCCACGGTCGATGAGGGGGAGACCTCCACCATGCGCTATTGGGAATCCCGCGGACTGGCACCCAAGGTGGCTTTTCGCACCTCTTCCATGGAGGCGTTGCGCGGGCTGGTGGGGCATGGTTTCGGTGTGACCATTCTCTCGGACATGCTCTACCGGGCCTGGTCCCTGGAAGGCAAAAAGATTGAAATCCGCCCGTTGGTGGACGTGATTCCACCTATGGAACTGGGGCTGATCTGGCTGCCAGATAACTGTTTGTCGGCGCCGGCCCAGGCATTCCGGCAGTTTCTGATCATGGCCTGCGCCTCTTGATCCCGCTACTGGCGCACGCTGTTGTCAGGCGGCCAGGTGCCGTTGTTCATCAAGCTGTCGAAGGTTTCGGTCATTTCCCGCGCCGGGTTCGGATAGTCGTGGCGCACCCACCACAACCACAGCCCCACCAAGGCACCGACGAAACAGCGCACGGCGGCCTCGCCACGCAGTTGATCGATTTGGTACAGACCCTGTTTCCGGTAGTGTTCCCGGACCTGGATGATCAAGATGTTTTCCAGGTGCGCGAGAATCACGTTCTGTCCCGGGCCGCTGAAGAACGCCGTCGTCAGTGCCGCATGACGTTCGGTGGCGCTGAACAGCCAGGCCGAAACATCCAGCAGGACACGGCGGTCGCCATCGACTTCGGTGACCTTGGTCTAGGGAACGCCAATGGCTTCGTACCCGGCGACGATCAGGTCCTCCTTGTCGCGAAAGTGCGCGTAGAAGGTGGAGCGCGCGACCCCTGTACTGTCCAGTATTTGCTGGACCGTAATTCCCTCGTAGCCCTTCTCCAGCGCCAGGCGATACATGTGGTCCAGCAACAATTCCCGGGTGCGTTGGGAACGCAAGGCGTGGCGTTGACTGGCGTGATTTTTATCGGCTGTTTGCACGGAAGCAAGGTGAGACATTCTGAACCTCGGCAGCGCTTTTTATTGGTTTCATGACGGCGGGTACAAGAGCTTCTCGGCGGTGATCAGCACACAATGACAGAGGATGTTTTGCACCAGTAGGGTTGGTTTTAGAACATTTTAAGTGAAAGTGTTAATTAATTCCGTTTGTGCCGTACAGATTTGCGCTTCTGTTCGTTGTGGCTTTGTTCCTGCGGCCTTACCGTTTCTCCAGTCCGATAGAGACCTGGAGAACAATAATGAATAACGCTCCTGAAACGCCTGCACCTGTTCCTGCGCACATTCCCAAGCACCTTGTCCGCGATTTCGATCTATGGGCAGAGCTCACCGCCCAGGGTGAAAATGCTTACACCTGGGCCGCCGAACTGCACCAGACGACCCCACCGATTTTCTGGATTCCACGTCTGGGCTTTTTACCCGGCACTTGGGTACCTCGGCGTGCCGAGGACCTGCGGCGCATTTTGCAAGACCCTCAGACCTTCAGCAGTGTCGGCTTGACACCCTACGCGATGTTGCTCGGGGAAAGCTGGCGCCTGGCGCCACTGGAAATCGTTCCACCTGAACACGCCAAATATCGCGCATTGCTCAACCCGCTGTTCACACCGAAAAAGGTTGACGCGCTGGAGCAGAACATTCGCCAGTTGGCCAACCAGCTGATTGACGAGGTGCAAGCCGACGGTCGTTGCGATTTCAACGAAGCGTTCGCCAAACCGTTTCCCACGTTGATCTTCTTGACCCTGATGGGCTGGCCGCTGGAAGACCGGCCATTGTTCCAGCACTGGACGCAGACGCTGATCAAAAGCGTCGACCTGCAAACGGTGACCGACAACGCGGGGGCGATCACCGCCTGGATCCGCAACCACATCGCCGAGCGTCGTGCCGATCCCGGTGATGACTTCTACCAGCTATCTGCTGAACAGTCAGATCGACGGTCGGCCGCTGACGGACGATGAAATGCTCGGCATCAACTCCGACTGCGTAGGTCATGCCCGCTGCAACAACGTCGCGCCCGCGCTCTATCCACTCGATGACAACGGCTACATCGCCAGCAGCGGCTTCAGTGTGCCGATTGGGCAAGAGGGGCTGGCAAAACGCGGTGCCCGTGCCTGCCCGGAACGGGTCATCGAGGTTCGCGATACATCCGACGAACACCGGTGAGTACCGCCCTGGAGATGGAAGGCTTACAGCAACCAGCGAAAGAAGAACCACAATGAGCAAAACCTACGACTACATCATTATCGGTGCGGGGTCATCCGGCTGCATCCTGGCCAATCGCTTGTCTGCCGACTCGACCGTTTCGGTGCTGCTGATCGAGAGCGGACCGGATCACACCAGCCCGTTGATTGCCATGCCCCGTGGCATTGGCAAACTGCTCTGCCCTGGCAATCCGCATGTGTGGAGCTACAAGGCCGCACGCGGCGAGGGTATGACCGACGAGCAATGGCTCAAGGGCAAAACAATCGGCGGCTCCAGTTCGGTCAACGGAATGGTCTATGTGCGCGGAGCGCCAGCCGACTATGACCATTGGGAAGCGCAAGGCTGCGCGGGCTGGGGCTGGAAAGACATGGGCCGGCAGTTTGTCGTCCTCGAAGACCACCAGTTGGGCAAGAGCCAATGGCGCGGAGTCGGTGGCCCGCTCAAAGTCACCGTGCACCCGTCGGGCCACGCCCTGTGCGATGCCGTCATCAACGCGGCCGGTGAGCTGGGTGTGGCGCGTACTGAAGACACTAATCATATCGACTCGGTCACCCAGGGTGGCTTTGGCTATCAGCCGCAAACCACTTGGAAAGGCCAGCGATTCAGCGCAGCTAAAGCCTTTCTCGACCCGGTGCGTACACGCCCGAACTTGACTGTTATGACCAGCACGGATGTGCAACGCATCGAGTTCAGCAATCACCGTGCCTGTGCCGTGCTGGTCAACAACAATGCCGGCAAGGGACGCTTCGACGTGCGGCGCGAGGTGTTGTTGTGCGCCGGTGCCATTGAATCGCCGAAGCTCTTGCAACTGTCTGGCATCGGCCCGGCCGCATTGTTGAACTCGCTGGGTATCAGTGTGCTGCACGACGCCCCCGAGGTCGGGCGCAACCTGCGTGAGCACGTGTACATGGCCATGTAGTACCGGGTCACCCGTGGCAGCTTCAATCACTGCTTCCATGGGATTGGGTTACTCGGTGCAGTGGCCCAATACTTTTTGCGCAAGAAGGGACCGATGACCCATGCCGCCCACGAGGCCGGTGGTTTCTTCAAGACGCGCCCGGAGCTGGATCTTCCGGACGCGCAAATCGGCGTCAGCCTCTATTCCATGGACGGCGACGGCAACAAAGTCGAAATCGACAAGCAGCCCGGCCTGACCATCGGTGGCTATTTCCTGCGTCCGCAGAGCCAGGGTGAGGTGCGCATTCAATCGGCGGACGCCACGGTTCCACCCCGGATCAACGCCAATTACTTGAGCGCCGAGATCGATCGTACCTCCGCGATTGCCTTGTTTCGCTGGTTCCGCCGTCTGGCTGCACAGCCGGTGCTCAAGCCATTCATTGTCGGCGAGCTGACACCGGGGCCGAAGGTAGAAAGCGACGCGCAAATTCTTGCCGCGTTCCGCCGCTTCGGCCAGACCGCCTATCACGTTTCGGGGACCTGTCGCATGGGTGCCGACAGCGCGTCGGTGCTCGACCCCGAACTGCGAGTGCGTGGCGTCGAGGGGCTGCGTGTGGTCGACACCTCGGTGATGCCGTGCCTGGTTTCTGGCAACACCAATGCCTCAGCCATGGCCATGGCCATGGCCATGGCCATTGCCATTGCCATGCGCGCTGCAGAAATTATCACCGGCAAAGTCTCAGGAGATCCAACACCATGAGAGTTCCCTTTACCCAGCTGGACAAGCTGTACATCGATGGTGCGTGGGTGGGTGTCAACGGTCCGCGCGAAGCGGTGCTCAACCCGGCCACCGAAGCGGTCATCGGTCATGCACCGAGCGGTGATCTGCACAGCGCCGACGCGGCCATTGCCGCTGCTCGCAACGCCTTTGATAACGGCCCTTGGCCGTGGTTGAGCATGGCCGAACGAGTCGGGTACATGCGGCGGATGCACGCCGCTTTGGTGGCCAAAAGGGAGCAGCTTGCCGCGCTGATCATTGCTGAAGTCGGTTGCTCGCAAGGCGTGACTTACGCCATGCAGGTGGACATGCCGCTGGGCCATGTGCTGACCGCGATCGAGCAGTCTCTGGACAGTGACAGCCTGCAGATTCCGGTGCAGGCCAATCCCAATCCCTTCAACCCGACCGGGCCGATGATCCTCGGCAGCGGCACGGTGGAGCGTGAGGCGATTGGGGTGGTGGCCGGTATCACCGGCTACAACTTTTCGTTTCTGCTCAATCTGGCCAAGGTGTTTCCAGCCTTGCTGGCCGGCAACACCCTGGTGCTCAAGCCTTCGCCATTTACCCCGTACTCGGCGCTGTTGTTCGGTCAGATCGCTGAAGAAATCGGCCTGCCCAAGGGCGTACTCAACATTGTCACCGGCGGTATTGAAGTGGGCAGCCTGCTGAGCAGCGACCCGCGGGTGGACATGGTCTCGTTCACCGGTTCGGAAACGGTGGGCATGAGCATCATGAGTCAAGCGGCGCCGACCCTGAAGCGCGTGCATCTGGAACTGGGTGGCAAATCGGCATTGATCGTGCGCGCCGATGCCGACATTCAGGCCACCGTCTTGGGGGCCGTCGCCGGGCTGGCGGTCAACGCGGGGCAGGGCTGTGCGTTGCTTACGCGCTTCGTGGTGCATCACTCGGTACGTGAGCAATTCGTGCAATGCGCCAAAGCCATTTCCGGGCAGTGGAAGGTCGGTGATCCGGCGGACCCCAGCGTGATGATGGGCCCGCTGATCCGCGAGTCCCAGCGCGCCAAGGTCGAGCATTTCATCGCCAGCGGCCGCGACGCCGGGGCCACGCTGGTGTGTGGTGGGGGGCGGCCTGCGTACCTGAGCCAGGGCTTTTTCAGCGACATCACCCTGTTCGATGACGTGCGCAACGACATGCTGATTGCCCAAGAGGAAATCTTCGGGCCGGTGGGGGGGGTGATCGGTTTCGACAGCGATGACGGAGCCGTGGCCATCGCCAATGATTCGCGCTTTGGCCTCAACGCTGCCGTGGCCTCGGCCGATGCCGCCACCGCCTACGCCCTGGCCAGACGCGTTCGTGCGGGCAGCGTGTACATCAATGGCGGCAGCGGCAGCCTGCCTTATGCGCCGATTGGCGGCTTCAAACGTTCAGGCCTGGGTCGCGAATTCGGGCCGAACTGGCTTAAAGAGTTCACCCAGGAAAAATCCATCATTTACCCCATCGGGCGCTAGCCATGACGCCCTGCGGCCGGGGTGCAGCCAAAACGACTGACAATAAAAACAAAAGGTGGTTTGCATGAAAAAGATGAGTAAACAGGGGCGCATGCGAGCCCAGCGGGCGATGGTACTGCTGGCGGTCGGGGAAATGGCGTTGGGTTACGGTGGCGCGGTGCTGGCGGCGCCGATCGAACTGTCCAACCCGGACTTTCACCTGCGTTGGGACAACACCCTGCGCTACAACCTGGGGATGCGCATGGAGGACCAGGACCGGCGCATCATGAACAACCCCAACTACGATGAATCCGACGGCAAGTTCGACAAGGGCGACATCGTCACCAACCGCATCGACTTGCTCACCGAACTCGATTTTGCCTACCGCAAGGACTGGGGAGCGCGGCTCAGCGCTGCCGGCTGGTATGACCAGGCGTACCACGATAACGATGTGCGCAGTCATGTTGCCGGCTTCCAGACCAGCTACGACAACGATCACTACAGCTCTGAAGTGAAGCGCTACGTCGAAGGGCCGTCGGGGGAAATTCTCGATGCCTTTGTCTGGAAGAACCTGCGCCTGGGCGATGCTTCGGTGAACGTCAAGATCGGCCGCCATACCAATTACTGGGGCGAGGGATTGCTATTCGGCGCCCATGCGATTTCCTATTCGCAAGCACCACTTGATGGGGCCAAGGCGGTGACCAGTCCCGGTATCGAAACCAAGGAAGTGTTCTTGCCCATCGGGCAGATTTCCGTCAAGGCCCAGGCCACCGACAACCTGACCCTGGCCGCGCAGTATTTCTACGAATGGGATTACACCCGTATCCCGTACGGCGGCACCTACTTCGGCGCGGCGGACCCGTTTTTCGAAGGCCCGGACCGCTTGCCGGTAGCCCCGGGTTTTTCCTTTAACCGGGAGAAATCGAAATACGGTCGCGACTCCGCCAACTGGGGTCTGATGGCCAAGTACGACGTTGAAGCAATTCAATCGACGTTGGGCGCGTATTACCGCCAGTTCGATGACTACCAACCCTGGCTGGCGCCAGAAGTCTCGGCCGCTACCGGCAGCTACCGTCTGGTGTACCCACGCAGCGTCAAACTGGTCGGCTTGAGTTTGTCGACTGTGCTCGACACGGTGTCGATCGGAAGCGAGATTTCGTATCGCAAGGGCGGTGCGTTGAATGCGGTCGGCGTCGATCCTTCTGACAACGAAGGGCCGCGTGGCGATACGTTCCACTTCGTCGCCAACGCCGTGTATGGCGTGCCGCGTAACTTTATCGCCAACAACGCCACGCTGATCGGCGAGTTCGCCTACAGCCACCTGCGCAAAGTAACCGAGCACGAAGAACTTTACCTGGGTGAGAACAGCAGCAACTGTGTCGATCCACGAGTCGGCACGCCCGGTTCAGGGGACAAACGCGACGGCTGTTCGACCCGAGATTACGCGGCCATCGCGGTCAATTACACACCGCAATACCTGTCGGTATTTCCATCTTGGGACATGACCGTGCCGCTGACCGTCAATTATGGCCTGTCGGGCAACGCCGCCAGCGCCGGCGGTGGTAACGAAGGCGCGTTGACCTGGTCTGCCGGCGTGCAGCTGACGTATGCCCAGCGTTACGAATTTGGCTTGCGTTACTCCGACACCGACGCCCAATCGAAGCACATTCCCGGGGACACCGTCGGGGGTAACGGCGCCGTAGGCGGAACCGACCGTGGCTGGCTGGCCTTTACCTTCAAAACCTCCATCTAAAAAAGCCAAGAAGCGGAGTACCTGTTTATGAAAGGACAATTTCCATGGGCGGTGGCGCTGTTGAGCATTGCCACCGCCAGCCTGGCTGCGGCACCGGCCGACCAGGTTGCACAAATCGGTAAAACCCTGACGCCATTCGGTGCGATTATCGCGGGCAATGCCGATGGCAGCATTCCTCCGTACACGGGTGGCCTGACGCAGAGTCCGCCTGGCTTCAAGCCCGACAGCGGCTTCTGGGCCGACCCCTTCAAGGATGAAAAACCGCTGCTGCGGATCAACTCGAAAAACATGGAGCAGTACGCCGACCGCTTGAGCGGCGGGCAAAAAATGCTGCTGAGTAAATTTCCCGGCTACTACCTGGATATTTACCCGACCCACCGCACCGCGGCGTACCCGCAAGCGTTGCTCGATGCCTCGCAGCGCAACGCCAGCAACTGCCGCACGACCAAGGACAACCTCGCGGTCGATCCGGCGTGCCGAGGAGGGCTGCCGTTCCCGCTGCCGCAAAACGGCAATGAAGTCATCTGGAATCAGCAACTGCGCTACAAGGGCACGGGTTACACCACCACGGCATCGTCCAACAGTTGGGTAGTAGATTCCCAGGGTTCGGTGACCAAGACCGCCGAGTCCGCGACCATGGAAGAGGCGCCGTACTACCAGACTCAACAGGCCGATCGCGATCCGCAGTTGTACTACCGCGCCTGGGCACTGGACAGTTACCCCGCTCGCAGCGCCGGGCAACTGATCATCCTCGCCGACTACCTCGACCCGCAAAGCCAGCCACGGCGTGCCTGGAGCTACACCCCAGGGATGCGCCGCATCAAGTTGGCGCCGGAGTTCGCCTACGACACGCCGGTGCCCAACCAGGGCGGTGTGAACCTGTTCGACGAATTGCAGATGTTCTCCGGTAGCCAGGACCGTTTCGACTACAAACTGGTGGGCCGCAAGGAGATGTACATTCCGTACAACGCCTACAAGTTCTACTTCAGTTGCGGCCAGGAAGAACAGTTCAAGCCGCATCATGCCAACCCGGCTTGCGAGCGCTGGGAACTGCACCGGGTGTGGGTGGTGGAAGCGACTCTGAAACCGGGCAAACGCCACGTCTACAGCAAGCGCACCTACTACCTCGACGAAGACACCTTTGGTGCCGGCCTTTATGACGCCTGGGACCAGGGCGGGGTGCTGTATCGCGCGCTGTTCCAGAGCGGCGTGCAGCTGTACGACAAAAACCTGCCGTACACGGTGAAAAACGTCAGTTATGACTTCAACAAAGGCATGTGGTCATTGCTCAACGATGGCCTCAAGGGCGGGTATCGGGTGCACGATGCGCCGCTATCGGAGCGCGACATGAAACCTGAGTCGATTGTTTCTCAGGAGACCCAACGCTGATTTCATCGAGTGGACACGCATTTGCGGCCTGAGAGGGCCACTTTTTTTT